>VAWR01000002.1 GCA_005885245.1 Actinomycetota bacterium
CGAGTTCGGGATTAGACGGAGGGGCGGGCAAAGCCGGCCCCTCCTCTCTGGCGGCGCCGGCAAGCGGGCGCCTCGGCAGCGGCCTTCGCTGTCTTTGGGGGAAAGTAGGCTCAGGACGTGGCCGCAGTCGCAACGACCAACTTCGCGGACCGCGTAGCCGAGGCCGTGGAGCGGAAGCGTTCGCAGCTCGTCGTCGGGCTCGATCCGAGGCCTGATCTCCTGCCGGTCGAGCTGCGGGGGGAGGCGCACCTCGGGCGCGCGGAGGCGGCCGACGCCTGCTCGCGCTTCTGCCGGGGTCTCGTCGATGCGGTTGCCCCGTACGTTGTCGCCGTGAAGCCTCAGGTTGCGTTCTTCGAAGCGCTCGGCTCGCACGGCGTCCGCGCTCTCGAGGAAGTCTGCAGCTACTCTCGCTCGGCGGGCCTGCAAGTGATCGTGGACGCCAAGCGAGGTGACATCGGGTCGACCGCACGCGCGTACGCCTCTGCGTTCCTCGAGCCTCCGAACGGCGGCAACGTTCCACTTGCCGACGCCTTGACCGTGAATCCCTACCTCGGCCGCGACTCGCTCGACCCGTACCTCGCCGCCTGCCGGCGAGACGGGGCGGGAATCTTCTGCGTCGTCAAGACCTCGAACGCGGGCGGGGCCGAGGTGCAGGATCTCGTCCTGTCCGACGGTCGCCGTGTCTGGCAGCAGGTTGCGGAGCTCGTGTCGGAATGGGGCGCGGATCTGGTCGGCGAGCACGGCCTGTCCGCCGTCGGGGCAGTCATCGGCGCGACGCATCCACGCGCGGTCGGCGAGGCGAGGAAGCTCCTGCCGAGATCGATCCTCCTTCTGCCCGGGGTCGGCGCGCAGGGTGCCACTCCCGCGGACGTCGCGCGAGCGTTCACGAGCGGTCCCGCCAGCGCGCTCGTCAACGTGGCGCGGAACGTGATCTACGCGTTTCGCGTGTCGGGCATGGACTGGCGCAGCGCTGCTGCCGCGGAGGCCTCCAAGTACGCCCGCGAGGTGTGGGCGGTTTCCGGCTGGTAAAGACAGAACCATGGATCCGCGCAGGCGTCAGGAGCTGACGCGGTATGGGGCCCCTGCTGCCTTGCTCGCAGCCGTGACGATCGCGGTGATCCTGGTCAAAGCGGGTCTCAACGGCTCCGATTCCGGGCCGGCGACCGTCGGCGCGCTGCCGACGAGCTCCTCGACCACGACCTCGACGACGTCGACGACTACGAAGCTCGTCCTGACCACGCCGGCCGCCCCGATGACGACCGAGACGACCACGCCGGGTGCGCAGTACTACGTCGTCCAGACCGGAGACACGCTCGGCTCGGTGGCACAGAAGTACTCCACGACCGTGCAACAACTCCTGACGCTCAATCCGGGCGTGGATCCAACCGCGCTTCACATCGGACAGCGCATCCGCGTTCAGTAGCGCTAGCCTCTCCCCTGTGATCCCCCCGCGGATCTGGGTCGCCGCAGCTGTCGCGGCGCTCGCCTTCGTTTCAGCCATGGCCGCGCATGCAGCCGCGCCGCGCGTCGACGCGCGCGCGTACCTCGTCGAGAATCCGGTGACGGGAGAGGTGCTCGTGCAGCACGGCGCCTGGGGACGCGCACCGATCGCGAGCCTCACCAAGCTGATGACGGTGCTGGTCACGCTCGACCGTGCGCACTGGAACGACATCGTGCGTGTGCGCTCCGACGCGGCCGCGGTCGGCGAGTCGACCGTGAACCTGCGTGCAGGCGAGCGTCTCAGCGTCGGTGATCTCGTGAAGGCCGCGCTGATCCAGAGCGCAAACGATGCCGCCGATGCGCTGGCCGATTACGTCAGCCACGGTGACCGCAACGCCTTCGTCGCGCTGATGAACGAGAAGGCGAAAGAGCTGGGCCTGGAGCGAACGCACTTCATCCGGCCGGACGGACTGGACGTGCCCGGTCACTACTCGACCGCCCACGACGTGACCGTGCTCGCCCAGGTCGCGATGCGCGACCCCCGTATCAGGGCCGTCGTTCGGCTCAGGACCGACACGATCGCCGGGCATCGGCGCCTACACACCTGGAACGACCTGCTCGGCGTCTTCCGCGGCCTCTACGGCGTGAAGACAGGACACACGGCGACGGCCGGCTGGTGCGAGGTCGCCGCGGTGCGTCGCAACGGTGTCACGCTGTACACCACGGTGCTGGGCAGTCCAACCCGGTCACAACGCAACACCGATCTGGCGTCTCTTCTGCGCTGGGGCGTCTCGCGTTACCGGCCGGTGTGGTTGGTGAGGCCGGGACACGTGTATCTGCGTGCCCGCGTCGGGTATGGGAGACCGGCAGTTCCCCTCGTTGCGCAGAGGGGGCTAGCCGAGCCGGTGCGGATCGACAAGCCGCTCGTCGAGCGCGTGATCGCTCCGGCTGCGCTCGAGTTGCCGGTCGAACGCGGCCGGCCTGTCGGCGAGCTCCGGGTCTATTCGGGTCGCCGACTCGTCGCGCGGCGTCCACTCGTCGCGGGAAGCTCGGTCTCGAAGCCGGGATTCGGCGGCAAGGTGGGGTTCTACGCGGGTCAGACGCTGCACCACATCGGAGGCTGGTTCTCGTGATCGTCACCGTGACCCTCAACGCGGCGCTCGACCGGACCCTGACCGTGCCGAACTTCCAGCTCGGGCACAGGCATCGGGCGAGCCAGGGCCTCACACTCGCGGGCGGAAAGGGCATCAACGTCGCGCGGGCGCTGAAGCGACTCGACGTCCCGGTCGTCGCCACCGGACTCGCCGGCGGCCGGACAGGCACGCGCATCGTCGAGGAGCTCACATCCGAAGCAATCCTCAACGACTTCGTGCGAATCGGGGACGAGTCCCGCACGTCGACGGCGGTGGTCGACCCGACCGCGGGGACCTACACGGAGATCAACGAGTGGGGACCGCACGTCGAGCCCGACGAGCTCACCATGTTGCTCGACAAGATCAGCTACCTCGCTCGTGCTGCGGACATGGTGGTCTTCGCCGGAACGCTCCCGCGCGGCGTGGACGACTCCTTCTACGCTGAGGCGATCCGAGACCTCAACCGGCGTCACGTTCGAGCGGTACTCGATTCGGAAGGGCCGCCCCTCCGACTCGGCGTGGAGGCGGAGCCGTTCCTCGTTACCCCGAACCAGCGCGAGGCAGAAGGACTCGTCGGCCAGGAGCTCGGCGACGACGAGGACTACACGATGGCTCTCGACCGGATCGCCGACATGGGCGCGCGCAGCGTCCTCATCACCTCCGAGTCGCGGAGCTTCGGGCTCTTTCGCGTGGAGCGGAAGCGGACGCTGTTTCGGGCCGACGCACCCCTGGTCGAGCCGGTCTCGGCGGTCGGGTCCGGAGACGTCTTGCTGGCCGCGTTCCTCGTCGCCCTGCTCGCCGAGCGGCCGCTGGAGGAGTCGCTGCGGAGCGCCGTCGCGGCCGGCGCGGCCTCGACGCTCGAAGTCGGCGCCGGCCGCTTCGAGCCACGCGAGGCCGCTCGCCTGCAGAGCTCCGTCGAGGTCCGCGAGCTCGAACCGGTGGTGGGCTGATGTCGGAGCCGGCTGCTAGCGTTGCCCGATGGGAGTCGAGCTAGAGCCAGGACAGGTGGAGCGGCTCCTGGAGCTCGACCGGAAGTTCGGGAAGGAAGGGCTGACGTTCGACGACGTCCTGCTCGTCCCGGCCGAGTCCCGCGTCCTGCCCAACGACGTCTCCACCGCGACGCGCCTGACGCGGGGAATCACGATCGAGATACCGATCGTCTCGGCGGCGATGGACACCGTCACCGAGGCGCGTCTGGCGATCGCGCTCGCGCGGGAGGGCGGTCTGGGCATCGTCCACCGCAACCTCTCGATCGACGCGCAGTTGGCCGAGGTCGACAAGGTCAAACGGTCGGAGTCGGGGATGATCGTCGAGCCGGTGACGCTGCCGCGCGACGCGCGCGTGTCCGACGCGCTCGAGCTGATGGCGACGTATCACATCTCCGGCGTGCCGATCACGGACGAGAGCGGCACACTCGTCGGAATCCTGACGAACCGTGATCTGCGCTTCGCGCCGGACACGGCGCAGCCGGTGTCGGAGCTGATGACCGCGAGCGACCTCGTCACGGCTCCGGTCGGCACGACGCTCGCCGAAGCGGAGGCGATCCTGCACCGACACAAGATCGAGAAGCTGCCCGTCGTCGACGCCGAGGGGAAGCTCCGCGGCCTGATCACGGTGAAGGACATCCAGAAGCGGATCGCGTTTCCGAAGGCGACCAAAGACGACCGCGGGCGCCTGCGTGTCGGGGCGGCGGTCGGTGTCGGGCCCGACGCGTGGGAGCGCGCCGGCGCGCTGCTGGACGCGGGCGTCGACGTGCTCGTCGTCGACACCGCGCATGGGCATTCCGCTGCAGTCCCGAAGATGGTGCGGCGGATCAAATCCGAGTGGGACGTGCAGGTCATCGCCGGCAACGTTGCGACCGCTGAGGCGACGGAGGCGCTCGTGCATGCCGGGGCAGATGCCGTCAAGGTCGGTGTGGGCCCCGGTTGCTTCGGAGCAGGGACGAGGATCCTGATGGGCGATTCAACGTACAAGAACATCGAGGACGTCCAGGCAGGAGATCGAGTCATCAATATGCGCGGTGAGCCCGTGACCGTGATCAAGGCGTGGTGCACGGGCGTCAGGGGAGTGATGGCGATTCGGCATGTGGCCGCTGCAGATGAGACCGTCGCCACTCCTGATCATCGGTTTTGGGTGGGAGATCTCAGCACCGTGTCGGAGGCGTCTTTCAGTGCGGGGGGATACGTCCGAACGCTCGAGCCTCGGACACGACAAAAGACGTCGAAGTTCGGATGGCGCGCGGTCGAGGATTTCGACCGAGACGTTTTGCTCATGCCGCGCTCGATCGCGTTTGAACTTCCAGACGGCTTCGAGATTGACCTCCACGACTATGCAATTCGGAAGGAGAGACAGTTAGCACGGTACGAAACGACGATTCGTCCGTCTTACTACCTCGGTTACATCTTCGGAACGTTTCTCGGAGACGGCAATTCGCTGATAGCGCGAAATCGGAACTCACAAATTGGCTCGGTGCATTGGACGTTCGGGCCGCGTGAGCGCACGACGGCGCGGAAGCTTGCCGACTGTGTCGAAGTCGCGACGGGGGTCCGGCCGAGGATCGAGGAGGATCGGGTCCTGAGAGTGCGCCTTTGGTCGCTTCAGTGGGCACGACTGTTCTCGGAGTTCGGCAAGCGGGATCGGAAGCACCTGCCGACGAAATACCGTTGCGGCGAGCCTCTTTACCTCAAGGGCCTATACGACGGCCTCATCGACAGTGATGGATTCGTCGATCAGGGGAGGCGCGCGTGCTTCCGTAATACGTCACGCGAGCTCAACGAACTCTTCGGCATTCTTTCTCTCCTCCTCTATGGAGGCTTGCCGAACGTCACAACTGAGGTGCCATCTGCCGGGGGCCTCAAAGGCACGAGTGACGCTCGTTGTCGACCGTCGTATCGCTCACGTCTGAACCGTCGTCCGCAATGGCGGCGAACGCGGGCCTATCACGTCATCAAGAAGCTCGAGGCACGTCGCCTTGATAAGGCAGTACCTGTCTACGACATCGAGGTCGACTGTCCAACGCACAGCTTCATCGCGAACAACGCGATTGTGCATAACTCGATTTGCACCACGCGCGTCGTCGCCGGTGTCGGTGTCCCGCAGGTCACGGCGATCTATGACTGCGCTCGCGTGGGATCCGTGCCGCTGATCGCCGACGGTGGCGTCACGTCCTCCGGTGACATCGCGAAGGCAATCGCAGCAGGAGCCGACTCGGTGATGGCCGGCTCATTGCTCGCCGGAACCGACGAGAGCCCGGGCGACGTCGTCATGCAACAGGGCGAGCGCTTCAAGGAGTACCGCGGCATGGGCTCACTCGGTGCGATGCGAGCCCGCGGTTCGTCCCGCGACCGCTACTTCCAGGGGGACGTCGAGGACGTCGAGAAGCTCGTACCCGAGGGAATCGAGGGGCGCGTGCCGTACAAGGGCCCGCTGGCGGGCATCCTCCACCAGCTCGTGGGCGGCTTGCGCCAGGCGATGGGGTACTGCGGCGCGGCGTCGATCGAGGAGCTGAAGCGCGCGCAGTTCGTCCGCATCACTGCTGCGGGGTTGCGGGAGAGTCATCCTCACGACGTGACGATGACGAAGGAGGCGCCGAACTATCGGCGCTGAGGTTCTGTCGCTGCCGGAGCGTGCGCCGGAGGAGCGTCCCGTCCTGGTGCTCGACCTCGGCGGTCAGTACGCACAGCTGATCGCGCGGCGCGTTCGCGACTGCCGCGTGTACTCGGAGCTCGTCGGCCACGGTGTCACTGCATCGCAGGTGCTTGCGCGTAACCCGCACGCGTTGATCCTCAGCGGTGGCCCGGCCTCCGTGTACGCCGAGGACGCTCCCCGGGTCGATCCTGGTCTCTTCGAGCTCGGCATTCCGACGCTCGGGATCTGCTACGGCGCGCAGCTGCTCGCCCTGGATCTCGGCGGCACCGTCGAGCGCACCGGCGTCTCGGAGTTCGGAAAGACCGACTTGACCGCGTCGGAGTCCGCGCTCTTCGCCGGACTCCCCGAGGAGCAGACGGTCTGGATGTCGCACCGCGACACCGTGACCGCTCCGCCGGCCGGCGCTCAGGTCGTCGCCGCGTCTCCGTCGACTCCAGTGGCCGCCTTCGAGGATCCGGAGCATCACCTGTACGGCGTGCAGTTCCATCCGGAGGTCGTGCACACGCCGCACGGCAACGATCTCCTGAAGAACTTCCTCTACAACGTCGCGGGCGCGCCGCCTGCGTGGACGCCGGCTGCGGTGATCGAGGAACAGGTCGAACGAATTCGCGCCGCGGTCGGGCGCGAGCGCGTGCTCTGCGCGCTATCGGGCGGGGTCGACTCGGCGGTCGCCGCGCTCCTCGTGCACAAGGCGGTCGGCGACCAGCTCACATGTGTGTTCGTCGACCACGGCTTGCTGCGCGAGAACGAAGCCGAGCAGGTCGTCGAGACCTTCGGCGGACACTTCCGCGTCCCGCTCGTCCATGTGCAAGCTCAGGATCGTTTTCTCTCACGGCTCGAGGGTGTCGAGGATCCCGAGGAAAAGCGCAAGGTCGTCGGCGAGGAGTTCATCCGCGTCTTCGAAGAAGAAGCTGGCAAGCTCGGGAACATCCGCTTCCTGGTTCAGGGAACGCTCTACTCCGACGTGATCGAGTCGGGCGGCGACGAGGAGGTCGCGGCGAAGATCAAGTCCCACCACAACGTCGGTGGACTGCCGGCAGACATGACCATGCGGCTCGTCGAGCCGCTTCGCCTGCTGTTCAAGGACGAGGTGCGGCGTGTCGGCGAGGAGCTCGGCATGCCGGAGCGGATGGTGTGGCGACAACCCTTCCCGGGCCCCGGACTCGCGATTCGCATCATCGGCGCCGTCACCGCCGAACGGCTCGCGATCCTGCGCTCCGCCGATGCCATCCTGCAGGACGAGATCCGCCGCGCCGGTCTCTATCGCGACCTGTGGCAATCCTTTGCAGTGCTGCCTGCCATCCGTTCCGTGGGTGTGCAGGGGGACGAGCGGACCTACGCCTACCCGATCGTCATCCGCGCGGTGACCTCGGAGGATGCGATGACCGCGGACTGGGCTCGGCTTCCCTACGACCTGCTCGAGACGATCTCGAGCCGGATCATCAACGAGATCCCCGGCGTCAACCGCGTCGCGCTGGATCTCAGCTCGAAGCCACCCGCGACGATCGAGTGGGAATAAGCCGCGAAAGCGGCGCAATTCGTCCGCGCGTAGCGCGGACCGGTGGAGGGGGTCTGGGGGAACCGGGAGACGCGTAGCGTCCGTCCGCGAAGCGGACCAGTGGAGGGGATCTGGGGGAACCGGGAGGTTCCCCCAGGGGCGAGCCCGGGAGGTTCCCCCAGGGGCGAGCCCGCGAGGTTCCCCCAGGGGCGAGCCCGGGAGGTTCCCCCAGGGGCGAGCCCGGGAGGTTCCCCCAGGGGGAGCCCGCATCTACCGGACACTGAAGCCAGCGAGGCCCTCCGGCTCCTCATCGCTCACCTCGACCGACTCGACGCGAGCTCCACGTGGGCCTCGGCGGGCGAAGGCGACGAGGCGTTCGACGGCGTCCTCGTCGCCTTCGAACACCGCCTCCACTGTCCCGTCGCGACGGTTGGACACCCACCCGGAAACGTGGTGCTGCTGCGCGAGCCGCCGCATCGAGTCGCGGAAGAACACGCCCTGGACCTGACCGTGGACGATGACGCGGCGACGGATCACCGGGCATATTCTCGCGCGGTGGATTTCAAGGACACCCTGCGGCGGCGGCGCATGGTACGAGCGTACGAGCCCGAGCCTATCCCGCGCGCCGCGATCGAGCGGATCGTCGGAACGGTCCGGCGCGCCCCCAGCGCCGGCTTCAGCCAGGGCCAGCGGCTGCTCGTCATCACGGAGGCGGAGACACGGAGGCGGATCGCGCAGCTGCTCGAGGAGAACAATCCCATGCGCGGGCGTGCTCCGAAGAACGACCGGTGGATCACGGCCGCTCCAGTCCTGATCGTCGTCGGCGTTCGGGAAGACGACTACCACGATCGGTACCGGAAGCCTGACAAGTTGATCGACGGCCGCGAGCTCGACTGGCCGATCCCGTATTGGCATTTCGACGCCGGTGCCGCGGCGATGCTGCTCCTGCTGGGTGCGATCGACGAGGGCTATGCCGCCGGGGTCTTCGGAGTGTTCATGGAGGCGATCGAGCCGTTCAAGAGCTTGCTCGCGATCCCGGACGACGTCGATGTCGCGTGTTGCATCACGATCGGCAAGCCTGCGGACGACTCGAACTGGAGCGCAACCTCGAGCCGGCTGACGCAGGCGCGTCGCTCGGTGGACGACCTCGTCCGCTGGGAACACTGGAGTTAGATCTGTGCTCCTGCCAGTAATGCCGCCGAGTTTCTGGGTCGCGAGCACCAAGCCAGAGGCCGCACTCGACCGAAGCAAGGCTGGTCAGCCTTGCTGAGGGCGAGGGTGGGCTCTGGCGCCGCGTGATCGCGGGCCAGAAGCCGGCATGTATTGCTGGAAGGGGCACTATGGCGTCCGAACCTTCGATACCAGCTGTTGCTGGTGGAAGCCCGGATTCTCCCCCCCGGCATTGAAGGTCTCGACCGAGGCGGTGTAGGTAAAGCCGCCCCGTGAGTCGATCCCGAAGTAGTCGCCGATGAAGCTCGCGGAATTGCAGATGCAAGCGAACCGCGGAGAGGAGAGCTGCGGATCCCAGCTGTGCCCGGAGAGGCGGATGTTGTGACCGACCGGACGCAGCCTGGGGCGATAGAACTGGATTGCCGTGTCGATGCAGTAATTCGCGCGGCCGTACGGCGCCTGCGGATCGAAGACGAGTCCCGCCACAGTGGCCTCGAGTGTGTCTCGAACCGGACAGGCAAGCCGCCGGTCGTAGAAGGCGACCGCGACCGTCCCGTTGGGAGCGACGGCGAGATTGGGTTGCAGCGCATCGGTCTGCCCGTCGCCGTCGTTCACCTGGATCGCGCGCCCCCAGTGGCGGCCCCCGTCGTAGGAGGCACGCATGAAGATCGCTGTGTTGCCCGCCACCGCGTTCTCGTAGGCGACGTAGAGGGGATAGAAGCGTCCAACCTTGCGCGGGCCGACGATGAAGGCCTCGCCGAAGGCCGCCCGGAACGTCGTGTTCGCGTAGCCGTTCACCTGGTGGCGTACGATCACGCGCCGCCGCGCCCAGGTGCGCCCGCCGCTCTTGGACGAGGTCAGCCACATGGTGAACGGTCCGTTCGATGGGCCGAAGCTCGACGTTGCGAGCCAGACTCGTCCGTCCGGGGCGACGCGCGGCAGCGAGCCGTTGTCGCCGATGCCGGCCGCATGCCCTAGGACCAGCCGCGGCCTCGACCAGTTGGCATGGGTGCCGTTGCGACGCGCCTGCGCGTAGGAGGTGTAGATCCGCAGGCTGAGGTCCGAGTTGCCGATCGCCCAGGAAACGTACACACGGCCGAAGTGCGCGCTGCGCGGGTTGGTGTCGATCGCGATCCACTGCTTGTCGAAGACCGAGGCGCCGTTGAACGGTGTGCTCGCGACCAGGTCGACACGCCCGCCGTGGACGACGTTCCACGCGTCTGCGGTCGCCGCGCCCCTTGGCCGGACCGCGATCCCGATTCCGGATCGCGGCAGTGTCGGATTGATGCTGCTCGAGACAAAGCCGTGCTGCCCATCTGGGGCATACGAGAACATGTACGGGAGCACGACGACGTAGAAATTGCCCCAGGGATCAAATGCGCCCGCAGGATCGGAGTTGTCGGTCCAGCCTTCGTAGCCGGGAACATGGCCGACCTGCGGCCAGGTGGCGCCACCGTCGAAGGACTCGAAGAAGCCGGCGAGATGGTTGTAGCCCTCGGCGTTCACGATCCACTTGCTCACGCCGATCAGATGCCGTGCGTCGGCCGGGTCGACGTGGAGGTCCGACTCGGAGAAATCCTTCGCACGCAACGCCGGGTTGGTCACGTCCTGTGTCGCGTACGGGCCGATGTTCTCGCCTGTGGTCGCCGCGCCGGCGCACGGGATGGAGCCACCGTCCGGATACCCCTGACCGGGCAGGAGACTGCCCTGGTAGCTCACCTCCGGGGCATAACAGCTGACGCGTTGTGTGGTCGCGGTGACGCTCGTCACGCCACGTTGCGTGTAGCTCGCCGCAAACGCCGCGTCCGACTGGGAGCCTTGCGGCGGCGCTGCGTGCGCGACCGGAACGCAGACCCCCCCGCAGGCCGCGACGACCGCGGCGATGCGTCCTCTCACGGACATGAGCATAGTGACGCTGTGAATACGGAAAGGTTCGTGGCGCGACTCGCTTCGGCGCGGATCGGAGCGACGTTCAACTTCTACCGCGACGGCGAAGGGGCCGACGAACGCCGCCGCCGTTTGCGCGAGTACCTCGAAGAACGTGCTCGCGCCACCCTGCTCCTCGTCGGCGAAGCCGCCGGGTATCGCGGGGCGCGCGTCTCCGGAATTCCGTTCACCTCCGAACGCCAGCTCAGCGGGACCGGTCCAGCCGAGGCAACGGCGACGATTGTGCAGCGCGTCCTGCAGGAGCTCGAGCTCGAGGCCCTGTGTTGGAACGTGGTGCCGACCCACCCTGGCACCGAGACCTCGAACCGAGCACCGACGAAAGGGGAGGTGGCGGCCTCGCGGCCTTTTCTGGAGGAGCTGGCCGAGGGACGCCGTCTCATCGCCGTGGGCCGGCTTGCCGAGCGGGTTACGGGGGCACCTTACGTCCGCCATCCAGCCCATGGAGGCGGGGCCGAATTCAGGGCCGGGCTGCTAGCATTCGCCGCCGGCGGACGCCCTAGTCCGCTTTTTGTGCGCCCAAGCCAGGCTGAAGCCTGGCACGGGAGAAAAGTGAAATGAAGACCTACAACGCGAAACCGGGCGAGATCGCCCGCCACTGGTACGTCGTGGACGCCGACGGGCAGACGCTCGGCCGGCTTGCGACTCGTATCGCCGACACCCTCCGCGGCAAGGGCAAGCCTGAGTACACGCCGCACGTCGATACGGGCGACTTCGTCGTCGTCGTGAATGCGGAGAAGATCCGGGTGACGGGCAACAAGCTCGACCAGAAGCGCTACTACCGCCATTCCGGCTACCCGGGCGGCCTGCGCAGCCGGACTCTCCGGGAGCAGCTCGAACGGCGGCCGGAAGAGGTGCTGCGCACGGCGGTCAAGGGGATGCTCCCGAAGAACCGCCTCGCCCGGCAGCAGATCACGAAGCTCAAGATCTACGCGGGGCCGGACCATCCGCACGGACCCCAAGCCCCGCAGCCGCTGAAGTGGGAGGAACGATGAATCAGATCGCGCAGTACCGAGGAACCGGGAAGCGAAAGACGTCTGTCGCCCGGGTGATCCTCAGGCCCGGCGACGGCCTGACCTGGTTCAACGGACGCACGATCGAGGACTACTTTCCGCGCGCCGCACATCGCACCGCTGCGCTCGCTCCGCTCCAGGTGGCCGGGGTCGAGGGGACGTTCGACATCCGCGTCCGCGTTCACGGTGGCGGACCCAGTGGCCAGGCCGGCGCCGTTCGCCACGGCATCGCCCGGGCGCTCGTCGAGGCGGATCCCGAGCTCCGCTTGCCGCTCAAGCGAGCCGGCTTCCTCACGCGCGACGCCCGGATCGTGGAGCGCAAGAAAGCTGGTCTCCACAAGGCCCGCAAGGCGCCTCAGTTCAGTAAGCGCTAGAAGCTTCGCTTTTAGCGCTTGTTTGGTGTAGACCCGCGCTGCGCGCGGTCTAACGGACGCGGGCGGCGCGACGCCCGCGTCCTCCTACGAGAAATGCCTAGGCCACTTCCTCACGTATCCTCCGCCGCCGTGCCAAGACGCTACTTCGGGACGGACGGCGTGCGCGGGATCGTCGGGGAGGATCTGACGACCGACCTCGTCGAGCGCCTCGGCCGCGCCGCGACCGTCTGGTCGGGGCGCGGGCGTATCTTCGTCGGCCGCGACACTCGCGCCTCGGGTCTCGAGCTCGAGCAGGCACTCGCGCGCGGAATCGCCTCCGCAGGTGGAAATGCGGTCGTCGCAGGCGTGCTGCCGACGCCGGCGGTCGCGCTCCTCACTCTGGACCTCGGCTGCGTGATCACCGCGTCGCACAACCCGCCCGAATACAACGGCGTGAAGTTCTTCGACCGCGGCGGGCAGAAATTGTCCGACGCAGAGGAAGAGCAGATCGAAGCGCTGCTCGACTCCGCGCCGACGCGCGGCGGCGAGATCGACGAAGTTGGCGTTGCCACGGACAGCTACCTCGAGCACGTCGTCGAGCGCTTCGGCTCCGATCTCTCCGGCCTGAAGATTGGCGTCGACAGTGCAAACGGCGCGTACTCGGGTCTCGCACCCCAGGCGTTCGCGCAGCTAGGGGCCGAAGTGACGGCGCTCGGTGACGAGCCAAATGGGACGAACATCAACGTCGGCTGTGGTGCAACCGACCTGCGTCTGCTGCAACAGACGGTTGTCGATCGCGGGCTCGACCTCGGGGTTGCCTTCGATGGTGACGGCGATCGCATGCTTGCGGTCGACGGTCGGGGCGAGATGGTCGACGGCGACCAGATCCTCGCGGTGCTCGCGCTCGAGCGCAACGTCGACGTTGTGGCCGTCACGGTGATGGCGAACCTGGGGCTTCATCGCCTCATGGCGGAGCACGGCATTCGCGTGGTGACGACGGATGTCGGCGATCGCTACGTCCTGGAGGCACTGCGTCGCGAGGGTGGGATCCTGGGCGGCGAGCAGTCCGGACATCTCATCTGGCTCGACGGTCACGTCACAGGTGACGGTCTCGTCGCCGCGCTGCTCCTCTGCGGTGCTCTCCACAGCCGGCCGCTCGCCGACGTGGCGGCGGTCATGCCCCGGTTCCCGCAGGCTCGGGAGAACGTTGCCGTCGCAGACCGGCGCTTGACTCCCGCGATCGAAGGCGAGGTGGAGCGAGTCAACGCCGAACTGGGGGACGAAGGGCGTGTGCTCGTCAGGCCGTCAGGAACCGAGCCGGTCGTCCGGGTTCTGGCGGAGGCCGAGGCTGCCCGGGACGCCGAGATCCTCTGTGCTAGGATCGCGGCTCTCGTTCGACGAGAGCTCGGCTGACGTTTCCGACGAAGGGAACGAGCGCTCAGCCGGGCTTTTGCCGTTTTCGGGAAGCTGTTTTCGGAAAGAGTCCGCGAATCTGCAGCGATCCACCCTTGAGGTCCACGGGGCGGCAACTGAGAGGAGCTTCGGGTGTGCGGGATCATCGGATACGTCGGGGGTCGCGCCGCGAAGGATCTCCTTCTCGACGGTCTGCAGCGGCTCGAGTACCGCGGCTATGACTCAGCGGGCCTCGCGCTTCGTGAAAACGGCGGTCTCGAATACGTCAGGGCGGTCGGCAACCTCCAGTTCCTGAGAGACGTCGCCGGACCGAACGGCTCGCGTTCGAACCACGGACTGGGACACACCCGCTGGGCCACGCACGGCGCCGTCAACGAGGAGAACGCCCACCCGCTCACCGGTTGCGACGATGCGAGGCTCGCGATCGTGCTGAACGGCATCGTCGAGAACTACCGTGAGCTGAAGGAGTCGCTCGAGGCAGACGGTCACCGCTTCAGCTCCGAAACCGACGCCGACGTCGTGGTCCACCTTGTCGAGCGCAATTACGACGGCGACCTCGTCGAGGCGGTCCGCGCCGCGTACGCGCAACTCGAGGGTCACTTCGCCTTCGTCGTCATCCACCATGACCATCCCGGTCTGCTCGTGGGAGTACGTCGCCAGTGCCCGCTGGTCGTCGGCGTCGGTGACGGCGAGATGTTCCTGGCCTCGTCGATTGCGGCGTTCCTACGTGAGACGCGCAAGGTCCAGCTGATCGACGACGGCGAGGTGGTCGCGATCACGCCCGACGGCGCGCGCTTCTTCACCAAGGACGGTGAGATCGAGCACAAGGAGGTCGAGCCCATCGACTGGGACGACGAGAGCGCCGAGAAGGGCGGCTACGAGACCTTCATGCTCAAGGAGATCTACGAGCAGCCCGAGGCAGTGCGCGAGACGATCGGCGATCGCGCCCGGCGCGGCAAGCTCGTGCTCGAAGGCATTGGCCTCAACGAGCTCGAGATCCAGAACCTGCGTCGAATCGTGATCGTCGCCTGCGGTACGGCTTACCACGCGGGCGTCGTCGGGCGCTACATCATCGAGGAGTGGGCGCGGCTTCCGGTCGAGCCGGACATCGCGAGCGAGTGGCGCTATCGGAATCCGGTGCTGTCGAAGGACACGCTCGTCATCGGGATCACGCAGTCCGGAGAGACGGCGGACACGATCGCCGCGATGCAGCTCGCGCGCGCGCAGGGCGCGCGGACGCTTGCGATCACGAACCAGCTCGGCACCCAGGTGACGCGCGAGGTCGACTCGGTTCTCTACACGCGCGCGGGGCTCGAGATCGGCGTCGCCGCGACGAAGACGTTCACCTCACAGGTCGCACTGCTGTCGCTGATCGCGCTCAAGCTCGCACAGATACGTCGCACGCTGCCGGCCGACGAGATCGAGTTCATCCTCGAGGAGCTCTACGACCTGCCCGAGAAGATGGAGCAGTTCCTCGACGGCGACCACCCGATCGAGGAGATCGCGGAGCGGCACTACAACAAGCCGTTCTTCCTCTACCTGGGGCGGCACATCGGACTTCCCGTCGCTCTCGAGGGCGCCCTGAAGCTGAAGGAGATCTCCTACATCCCGACCGAGGCCTACTCGGCCGGCGAGATGAAGCACGGGCCGATCGCGCTCCTCGACTCCGAGACGCCGGTCGTCTGCGTGGCGACCGATCAGCAGGTCGTCTACGAGAAGGTCGTGTCGAACATCCAGGAGGTACGCGCCCGTGGTGCGCAGGTGATCGCGATCGCAACGGACGGCAACGAAGACGTCCAGCACCATGCGGACGACGTCATCTACGTGCCGAGGACGCCGGCCTTCCTGCAGGCCGTGCTCGCGGTGCTGCCGCTACAGCTTCTCGCCTACCGCATCGCCCGCCTGCGCGGACTGAACGTCGATCAGCCGCGCAACCTGGCCAAGACGGTCACGGTCGAGTAGCGCCGTCAGGTGGTCGAGGCGTCGCCGGGCCGCGGCTCGAGCACGCCGGTCTCGGGTGGGCCTACGGGCTCAGGCCGCGGCGGGCGCAGATACAGGAAGTCGTACGCGAGCGCTGCCAGCGCGCCGCCGGCGAAGGGTCCGGCGTACCAGACCCACGCGTTCGACCACGTCCGCGAGAGGAGCTCGGGCCCGAAGGCCCGCGCCGGGTTCACCGCAGCGCCGGTCAGCGGGCCGCCCATCAGGATGTCGAGCGTGATCGTGAGCCCGATCGCGAGTCCGGCGATGGACTTGAACGAACCGCCTGGATCGGCGGCAGTCGCGAAGACCACCCAGACCAGGAAGAACGTCAGGACGAGCTCGATGACGAGTCCCTGCCAGTGGTCGACGCCGCTGCCGAGAGCCGGCGTGCCGAGATGCGTCAGCCGTCGGGCTTCCGGGGCGTAGAGCCAGCGCAGGAGGGCGGCGGCAGCGGTGGCGGCCGCGAACTGCATGCTCCAGTAGACGACGGCCAGGGACGGCGCTATCCGGCGCGTGACGAAGAAGCCGAGCGTGACCGCTGGATTGAAGTGACCGCCCGAGATGTGTCCGACAGCGGACACCATCACGGCGATCGCGAGGCCGTGTGCAAGCGCGACGCCGACGAGCGTCAGGCCTCCGAGGTAGTCCTGCGCCTGTGGCCCGTTGATCGCCGGTGCCAACACCTTCCCGAGCGTGAGAATCGAGCCCGCACCGACGAAGACGAGCGTGAAGGTGCCGACGAACTCGGCGAAGCCGCGCCTCAGCGGATCGTAGTCCATCCGGCAGGAAAGTACGGGGAGAGTCGGACGGACCTACGCAGCCTTGCTCGGCCGTCGGGCCGCCTGACCCGCTCGGGCCGCGCGGAGCCCGTCGTCGAGCGAGCTGAAGCTCGCGAAGGCGCGTCCGAGCTGTGTCAGCTCGAGAATCTGATGCACCTGCGCGTATTCGTCCTTCGGCAGGACGAGGGCGAAACCGAGGCCTGCCTGCTCGGCCCGCTGTCGTGCCCCCAGGAGGACGCCGAGGGTGGTCGAGTCGATGAAGGTGGCGTCACGAAGGTCGACCACGATCCGCAGCCCCTCTTCGAGGAGCACGGTCAACTCGTTCTCGAGCCGCTCCGAGGAGTAGGCGTCGTGCTCTCCGACGAGAGCGACGACGGCAGCCGGAGGGTCCCGCCTAGCTAGGGTGACGGAGATCGGCGCCATGGCTTGCTCAGCGGTATAACGCCGGAAGGGCCGAAAGGGATGCGGGCTCAGTCTTCGGGCTCTCGCCGGAGTCGTTTCGTCCGCGACCGGCGTCGCTTCTCGTCGAGACGACGCTCGCGGGCCGCCGCGGTGGGCTTCGTGGGGACTCTGCGCCGCTCGACCTTCAGCGCCTGCCGGAGCTGCTCCACCAAGCGCTCCACTGCCAGCTCTCGGTTTCGGGCCTGACTGCGCTCGTCCTGGGCGACCGCGCGCAGCACCGGACCCGAGCGCGCGACGACCCGCCGCTTCTGCGTCTCCGTGAGCGCCGTCGACGATTCGACGTCGAAGACAGCCTCCACCCGCGTCTCGGACTTCTGGGCATGTTGACCGCCGGGGCCGCTCGAGCGAGAGAACCTGAGCTCGATCTCCGCGGCGGGCAGAACGACAGAACGCGTTACCCGAATAGACTCGCCGTCCATGGCAGCGATTCTGCTTGACGTCGACGGTGTCTTCCACGTCTCGAGCGAACCGATCGGGGGAGGCGCCGACGCCGTCCGGCGTCTTCGAGCAGCGGGGCATCGCCTGCGCTTCGTCACGAACAACACGATCAGAGCGCGATCCGCGCTGGCCGAGGAGCTGAGGTCGATGGGTATCGAGCTCGACGACGAGGAGCTACAGACGACTCCACGAGCAGCGGCCGCGGCTCTCGCCGGACGACGTGTCCTCGCGCTCACGATGCACGCGATCGTGGGTGAGCTCGAGGGCATCGAGTTGGTGGGCGAAGACGCCGAGGCAGTGCTCGTCGGCGGTGCGGACGAGACCCCCGAGACGAACCTCGTCTTCAGCTACATGAACCTGGCGCGGGCGTTCCACGAGCTCGAGGGGGGCGCGCAGCTCTACTGCTTGCACAAGAACCGCTGGTGGCAGACGAAGCACGGGCCACTCCTCGACGCCGGCGCCTTCGTCGCCGGACTCGAGTACGCGGCCGACGTCGAGGCGATCGTGCTCGGCAAGCCCTCGACCGCCTACTTCGAAGCTGCTCTCCAGGCGCTCGACGCCGATCCCGGCCTGACCTGGATGGTCGGTGACGACATCGACGCGGACATCGGCGGCGCGCAGAGCCACGGGATGAAGACCGTGCTGGTGCGAACGGGCAAGTTCCGTCCGGACGCCGTGGAGGCGGGTCGGGTCCGACCGGACGGAATCATCTCGTCGATCGCGCAACTTCCGGACTGGCTCGAGGAGCACTTGTGACAAGGTGACCCAACCGGCGACATTCGGCGGCGCCTGGCTCGCGATCACGCGGCGCGCTGCGGCGTCCTCAGTCGCGCCCGGGCTTGCTAGCCCGAGCGCTCACGTGAGCGCCGGAGGCGCGAGCGCCATTGCATCGCTTGGTGCTCGCGACCCAGGCATCCACCAATATCACCGGCTGGATCACCTATGACCGTCGGCGTCGACCTGATCGAGATCGAGCGCGTGAGGCGGGCGCTCGAGCGCTATCCGCGCTTCCGCGCGCGTTGCTTCACCGAGGCGGAGCGCGCCTACTGCGACTCGCGGCCGAACCCGGCTCAGAGCTACGCCGGGAGGTTCGCCGGCAAGGAGGCGGTCGGCAAGGCACTCGGGTTCGGCGTCGCCCGGGCATTCGCCTGGCGCGAGATCGAGATCGCCGGCCGTCCGAAGCCGTCCGTTCGTCTGAGCGGGCGGATGGCGGCGTGGGCAGAGCGGGTGGGTGCGGGTGCGATCGACCTGTCGATGACGCACTCGCGGGAGCTCGCCAACGCCGTCGCGGTCGTCGCGAAGGAATAGTGCCCCTCCAGGCAATGTCCTCCGGCTTCTGGCCTGCGATCGCTCGGCGTCGGAGTCCACCCTCGCCCTTAGCAAGGCTGACCAGCCTTGCTGCGGTCGAGTGCGGCCTCTGGCTTTGTGCTCGCGACCCAGAAACTCGGCAACATCGCCTGCAGGGACAGTGATGTTCCAGCCGCTCTACACGGCGGAGGAGATGCGCACCGCCGAGCAGGGCCACGATGTCCAAGCGCTGATGGAGCGGGCGGGCCGTGCGGTCGCCGAGGCCGTCGTGCGCCGCTACCCCGACGCCCGCCGCATCGCGGGCGTCTGCGGAAAGGGAGCGAACGGCGGCGACGGCCGCATTGCGCTGCGGCTTCTCGGCGAGGCCGGCCGTGAGACGACCGAGGAGCTGGACGGCGACGTCGACCTCGTCGTCGACGCGCTGTTCGGAACGGGCTTCCATGGCGAGCCGCGTCCAGAGGCGGCGGCGCTGATCGAGCGGATCAATGCAGCGGGCGCGCCGATCGTCGCGGTCGACCTTCCCTCCGGCGTGAATGCCTCGAGCGGCGAGGTCGCGGGCGCCGCCGTGCGCGCAGACGTGACGGTGACGATGCACGGCCCGAAGGTCGGCTTGCTGGTCGCCCCTGGGCGCTTCCTGGCCGGGGAGATCGAGGTCGCGGACATCGGCCTGGCGCCCGCCCAGACGGAGCACCGCCTCGTCACCGAGGAGATCCTCGGACTCGTTCCCCGCCGACACGAGGGAGACACGAAGTACACCGCGGGCTCCGTCCTGGTCGTGGGCGGTTCGCCGGGGTTGACCGGGGCGGCGTGCCTCGCGGCCGAGGCTGCGTTTCGCTCGGACGCCGGCTACGTCGCGGTCTGCGTTCCCGAGGCGTCCCTGCCGGTCCTGGAGACGCTGCTGGTCGAAGCGGTGAAGGCCCCGCGCGAGCGGATCGACGAGCTCGCCGACCGTGCGTCGTCCCTCGCCGTCGGACCGGGGCTCGGGCGGGCGGCTGAAGAGCGTGCCCTGGTACGCCGGCTGCTCGCGGAGCGCGACCTACCGGCGGTCGTCGATGCAGATGCTCTGTACGAGCTGGAGCCGGCCCGCTGGCCAGCGCCGCGCGTGCTCACTCCGCACTCCGGAGAGCTTGCGCGGCTGCTCGGCGAGGACTCGAAGTGGGTGGACGCGCACCGACTCGACGCGCTGCGCCAGGCGGTCGACCGCTTTGCCTGCATCGTCTTGCTGAAGGGGCCAGACACGCTGGTCGGCGCGCCAGGACACGGGGTGCTCGTCTGCAGCTCCGGCACGTCGGCGCTCGCCACTGCCGGCACCGGCGACGTGCTGACCGGTGTGATCGCATCCTTCTTGGCCAAGGGCATGGAGGCGCGCCTTGCCGCCGCAGCGGGCGCCGTTGCACACGGCCGAGCGGCACAGCTCGCCCCACACCAGGTCGGGCTCGTTGCTTCGGACGTCATCGATTCCCTGCCGCTCGCGCTCGCCTGATGCACCGTTCGGAGCTCACGGTCGATCTCGGAGCCCTCCGGCGCAACGCGCGCACATTGCTACGCGCCCTCGACGGGCCGCGTCTCTGGGCGGTGGTGAAGGCGAACGGGTACGGACATGGAGCGGTCGACGTTGCGGGTGCCGCGCTCGGCGCCGGCGCGACGGCCTTGTGTGTGGCGACGATCCCCGAGGGACTCGCCCTCAGGAGCGAGTACCGGACGGAGCGCATCCTGGTCATGGGTCCGGCGGGCTCGAACCGAGAGGTCGCCCAGGCGCGCGAGGCGGGCCTCGAGCTGGCGATCGCCGACGGCGAGATCCCTGAGGGGGTCCGCGTCCATCTGAAGCTCGACACCGGCATGGGCAGGTACGGGCTTGCCGAGCTGCCGTCGCCGCCGGCCGAGGTCGTGGGCCTGATGACCCATCTCGCCACGGCGGACAGCGATCCCGAGTTCGCGCGGGAGCAGCTCGAGCGCTTCCGCACGGCGACGGCGGAGTTCAGCCACCTGACCCGCCATGCGGCGAACAGCGCAGCCACGCTCCGGCTGCCCGAATCGCATCTCGACGCGGCCCGGTGCGGAGTCGCCCTCTACGGGCTGTCGCCGTTCAATACGGATCCCACCGCTGACGGGTTGGAGCCGGTTCTCTCGTGGCAATCGACGCTGGCGCAGGTGAAGCGGCTCGAGCCGGGCCAGAGCACCGGGTACGGTCGCCGCTTCGTCGCGGCGGAGCCGACCTGGATCGGAATCGTCCCAGTTGGGTACGCAGATGGCTTTCGCCGCGACTTCGCGGGGACCGAGGTGCGCGTCGCCGGCGAGCCGCGGCGAGTCGTCGGCACCGTGTCGATGGACTCGTTCGCGGTGGAGCTCGACCGCGAGCTCCCGGCCGGCGCACCTGTCGTCCTCCTCGGGCACGGCGTCTTGGCGGAGACGCATGCCGCCGTCGCGGGCACGATCAACTACGAGCTGGTCTGCGGAATCGAGAGCGGCCCGCTGCGCGCCCGTAGGACGGTGATCGATGCCTGATCCGCAATCGAACGCCGACGCGGTCCGCGCACGCTTCGGCGCGACTGCCCCGCTCGTCGCCGAACATGCGCAACAGCAGATCGAGCTGGTGCGCGGGCAAGTGCGGTCCTTCATCGCGCCGAACGGAGACGAGCGTGTGCTCGATGCCGGCACCGGTGCGGGAACGCTCGCTCTCGCCCTCGCACCGCTGGTACGCGAGGTCGTCGGCGTCGACATCGTTCCGGAGCTGCTCGAGCGGGCGCGCGAAGGAGCGCCGGACAATGTGACCTTCGTCGAGGGCGACGTCACGAAGCTCCCCTTCGAGTCCGGAACGTTCGACCTCTCGTGCTCCCGCCGGACGCTGCACCACATCGCCCGACCCGAACGGGCCGTCGCCGAATTGGCACGGGTCACCGTGCCAGGCGGTCGGGTCTTCGTGGACGATCAGATCGCGCCCGTGGATCCGCTCGTTGCGCTCGACCTCGACCGCTTCGAGCGAGCCCGTGATCCGTCGCACACCAGGACGCTTCCTGACACCGACCTCCGCAGCCTCTTCGATGCGAACGATCTCGTTCTGCAGCGCACCCACTTCCAGTCTCATACGCGTCAGCTGGACTACTACCTCGACCTGGCCGGATGCCAGGGCGACGCCCGCGAGCGCGCGCGAAAGTTGTCGCCTGGCGGTCCCGAGGCCTACGTCGCCGAGAGCTGCTGGTACCTGCTCTTGAAGCGGAGCTCTACTGGTGCGGGAACTTAGCTTCGGTAACCGGAGCGCGTGGAGAGCCGCGAAACGAGGCCTGGGGCCAGGGCTTGCGCGACCGCCGCCGCGCGGTACCAGCGCGGCACGAACGTTTCCCGCCGATCGTGGTCGATGACCTTCAACACGTGCCGGGCGACATGCTCCGGCCCGACCACGAGTCGGCGCAACAGCCCGCTCCGGAGGGTCGTCGCCTGCGGGAAGCCTTCCGTCTCCACGAGGCCTGGATTCACCGTGTGCACGTGGATGCCCTTCGGACGTAGCTCCGCCGTAGTGGCACGGGAGAAGGCAAGTTGTGCGTGCTTGGACGCGGAGTACGGGCCCGCCGGCCCGAAGGCGACCGAGCCGGCGACCGAGACGATGTTGACGACGTCGGAACGACCGGCTGCCTCGAGTGCGGGAAGGAACGCGCGTAGGCACCAGATGCCGCCCAGGTAGTTGATCCTGAGCAACTCCTCGATTCGCTCCGGCTCGATCGAGGTGAAGCCTCTGCGACCTGGGACGCCGGCGTTGTTCACGAGCAGGTCGATCCGCGGCTGGCGCTCCATCACCGTGGCGGCGACGCGCTCCACGTCGTCGCGTCGACCGACGTCACAGACCTCGTACTCGGCGCCGAGTTCCGAGGCGAGAGCCCTCAGTCGATCCTCCCGCCGCGCCAGCAGAACGACGTGCATGTGCCGGGCCGCGAGGACGCGGGCGATCGCCTCGCCGATCCCGCTCGAAGCCCCGGTGACGACTGCTACCGGCAGATGCGAACGTGCCGTGTGGCGGCGAGCGTGCGCCCACCGGCGTCCAGGGCGACCGCGCGGAGGACGTGCCTACCCGTGGGAGCGAGGCGCGTCCTCCACGAGCCCGAGTAGAGCTCGGCTGCTCCCTTGCGGTCGATGCCGATCTGCTTTCCGTCTGCGAAGAAGCGAACTGAACGCAGGCGCTTGTTCGAGCTGGCGACGACCACGAGCCCTGCGGTCTTGGCGACGCACTGGTTCTCGGCGGGGCTGACCCACGTGAGCGCTGGGCCGGCCACCCCCGTGATCTTGACGGGCCGGAAAGACGTGTTCGGCATGATCTCGTCGCCGACCGAGTCCACGTTCTTCGCCTCCTGGAAGTCGGAGGCCGTAACAACGGCGCGTGTCCGGCCCTTGGGGATCTTTGCAGCGGCTTTCGGGAGTGGGAAGAGCGCGATGCCGGTGACGGGGTCGTAGACCACCGCGCCTACGAGCACGCCGCGGTATGCGATGACGAGCGACAGGGGATCGACGCCCGCACCCTTGTCGATCACGCGCGCGACGATGGTTGGACGTCCCGCCGTCACGCGGCGTGTCAGCAGCCGGATCTTCGGAGGGGTCACGTCGTTGACCCACGAGCGGAGAACGTAGGCGCCGGGGAGGGGCCGGTGCGTGAACGCGTCGGAGCTCGAGTCGACGGCGATCCAGAAGCGCTGCACCTTCGGGAAGGACGCGCCCGCCGCGCCGATGTCGACATGGAAGTCGAACATCAGCTCGTTGGCATTGACCGGTGTGCCCGCGTACCCCTGGACGTCCCGTTCGTTCGGGGAGCCGAGGAACCACGGATCCACGAGTGAGCCCGCCTGCGCCGCTTCGACCGCCACGCCCAGGTTTGCGACCGGCGTGTCGATCTTCGTGACGTAGAGCGTTTCCGATCCCGTCTCGTCCATCGTCGGCCCGACGTAGTCGGGCGGCGGGCCGAACGGTGCGGCCGGACAGCAGTAGCTCGAGACGCGGTTCGGCCCCTTGACGGTGTCGCCGGCCTGGAACTTGACCAGCCGCTTTGCCTCCATGAGGCCGAGTTGCGGGCGGCCGACGTAGAACTCGTACGGGATCTTTCGCGTGACTGAGCCCTGGCGCAGCAGGATGAACCCGTAGTCCTCGCCGGCCGTGGCACCGGCGCTCCCGCGTGCGACGGCGACGAGATCAGCCTCGCCCCCCGGCGAAATCGACAGCAAGGGTGGGAGGTCGACTGAGGCGCCGTTCGATGCCGCTTGCGGCGTCAGCTCCACCTGCCATTCGCCCGCACCGCCGCCCGCGTCCGTGACGCGGACGACCAGGGCGCGACTATCGGCGCCTCTGCTGACATTCAGGTCCTGGAAGGAGAGCGAGGCCGGCTCCGTGAACACGGCCGGCCGAGCGGCGCGCGGCAAGTCGACCAGGCCCCCGCCGCCGAGCGTGACCGGCGCCTCTTGCCGGCGCGCCGTGTCCGCCCAGGCCGCGCCCGCCGTCGACACAAGAGCCGACTTCACCTGCTGCGGGGACCACCCTGGATGGAGCTGGAGCAGGAGCGCCGCGCCTCCGCTCACGTGTGGCGCGGACATGCTCGTGCCGTCGAAGACTGCGAACGGCGCGCCGCTGGTGAACTCCGGCAGGGTTGACGAGAGGATCGATCCGCCCGGCGCCGCGACGTCCGGCTTCAAGAGGTGCTCGAACGCGGTCGGCCCGCCCGACGAGAAGCTCGTGATGATTCCGCTGCGTCCGGTGTCGACGCGTTGGATCAGGTTGCCGATCGTGACGTTCGCCGCGCCGCCGGTCGTCGCGAGGTACGTGCGCAGGCGTGCGCCGTCGAGGTCGCTGATCATGCAGGCGGGGAGCGGCAGCTGGATCGGGATCGAGTTCGCCTCGCCAGGGCGGTTGTCGACGAGCACGAGCGCGACCGCCCCGGCCCGGGCGGCGCGGAGCGCCTTCGAGACGAACGTGCAGTGCCCGCGCGAGACAAGCGCGATGTCGCCGCTCAGCGATCCGGGTTGCAGCGGTGAGCGGGCGTCGTTGTTCGTGTCGCTGTCCGGCCCGCAGAGCCTCCGGTCGACCGGCTTGCCGTCCACGCCCGTAAGAGCTCCGACGTCGACGAGCCTGTGTCCGCTCGAGGCAAACGAGCCGGGGAAGCGCGTCCCTCCCGATCCGGCGATCGGAATCTGCTGCAGGCTCTGCGGAGCTCCGGGCGTGCGCACGGCCAGGATCGGCGTGAAGACGTGCGTGTTCGAGACCGCGGCGACGGTGATCGCATCGGGTGCGGTTCCCGGGGAGCCAACCGAGCCCAGGCCGAAGTCGTCGCGATCGTTTCCGGCAGAGATGACGGACACCACGCCGGCCGCGGCGACGTTGTGCACGACCTCGATCATCGCGTCGTTCGCCGGCTCGGTCTCGGCGCCGCCACCGGAGAAGTTGATCACGTCCATGCCGTCGCGCACGGCGGACTCGAAAGCCGCAGCTATCTCGGGCGTGTTCGCCGTGTCGCCGATCGGCGTCGGAATGTCGAACACGCGGTAGGTGCCGATGTACGCACGTGGTGCCACGCCGGTCAGGCCGCAGGTCGGCGGATGGTCTCGTCCTCCGGGGGAGCATGTGCCCGAGTCGCCGGCGGCGATCCCGGCGACGTGGGTTGCGTGGAACGACGCGTTGCGGTCGATCGGAAGACGGCCCCGCCGTCCCGAGTTGGGTCCCGGAAACGCGCGCGCGACGATCACCTTCGGCGTCGTGAACTTCAGCTGGCCCTTTGGAAAGCCCGCCGGGAACGAATAGCCGTTCGAGTTCAGGAACGGGTTCTTGGCATCGACGCCGTCGTCGACGATGCCGATCTTCATCCCGTCCCCGCGCATGCCGGTGAGGGTCTGAAGCTCGGTCGCGCCGATCACGGCCGTGCTCGTGTCGGTGGCGAGGTGATAGCGGATGCTCGGATAGACGTGACGGACGAAGCCCAGGCGCGCGAGCCGGGGCAGCCTGGTCACGGGCAGCGAGACGGTGAGACCGTCGAGGACGATCTGAAACCGCCGGCTGATCCGTGCCTGCGGGATGGCCCTGCGCAATTGCGCCGCGGCAAGGCGCTGCGCGGCGACGACGCGCGCGAGGTAGCGGCGCGAAGCCTCGCCGGCGACGTCGAGCTTGCGTGCGCCTCCGGCGCTCGAGAACCTCCTCCCCGACCACGCTGCGAGCGGCGGAAGCGGGAGGCCGATGATCACCCGCACTCGACCCGAGGCCTGGTTGCGCGGGATCGCGAGCGTGCCGGCTCGAACCCGCGGCAGGGTCAGGTCGCCGAAGGTGCGGTTGATCGGGGTGAGGGACGCGCCTGCGGGGAACGCCGACGCCAACGCCGCCGCGACTGCCATGGGGCCCACGAAACGGCGCAAGGCACCGCAATTTAGCGGAAGGGCCCAAGGCGCGGCCTTGCAGCGCCCCGTGGATGCCGCCGTGCGAGCTTCGCGTGCGCGGCCGTCCGATGCACCGCTGGGATGGAGAACCAACCGCCGCTTCCAATCAAATTGCAATTTATGCTCGCGCAATGACTGGGACCTACGAGGGGAAACGCGGTTTGGTTCTCGGGGTCGCGAACCGCAGGTCGATCGCCTGGGCGATCGCGAAGCGGCTTGCCGACGCCGGCGCGGAGCTCGCGTTCACCTATCAGGGCGATCGCATCGAGAAGAGCGTGCGTGACCTCGCGGGCTCTGTGTCGAGCCCGCTCGTGACGGAATGTGACGTCCGCTCCGACGAGGACGTCGCGCGGGTCTTCCAAGAGGTCGGCGACGCGTTCGACGGTGGCCTGGACCTACTCGTCCACTCGGTCGCCTTCGCGGCGGCCGAAGATCTCGAAGCGCGCTTCACCGACACGCCGCGCGAGCGCTTCTGGATGGCGCTCGACGTCAGCGCGTACTCGCTCGTTGCCTGTGCTCGTGCCGCCGAGCCGTTGATGGAGGCGCGCGGCGGCGGTTCGATCCTGACGATGACGTACCTCGGTGGCGTACGGGCGGTGCCGCACTACAACGTGATGGGCGTCGCCAAGGCGGCGCTCGACGCCTCGATGCGCTACCTCGCGTGGGACCTCGGAGAGAAGAACATCCGGATCAACGCCATCTCCGCCGGCCCGGTGCGCACGCTGGCCGCTCGTTCGATCGCAGGTTTTCCGACGATGGAGGCGATCGTCGAGGAGCGGTCGCCGCTCCATCGACACATCGACGCCGACGACGTCGGCGCGGCTGCGGCCTACCTCCTTTCGGAGGACGCGCGCAACGTCACCGGTACGACGTTGTACGTGGACTCGGGATATCACGCGATGGGGATGTAGCTAGAGCAGCTCGGCGATGAGGTCGGGCCGCGCGGCCTGCGCCGCCGCCGTCGACCGGCTCGTACGAAGGCTCGCTCCCGATTGGACCCGCGAAGCCGCTGCGAGTCTGTTCCTCAGCCCCAAGACGATCGAGGGCCGACTCCTAGCCAGGCGCTTCGCGTGCCAACCGCGCACCCGCCTCGCAGGCGACCTCCAAAGCGCGATCCAGCGGATCGTCCCGTACGAGTGCGACGAGCAGGGCACCTGCGAACGCATCCCCGGCGCCGAACGCCGGGCGATCGGCAACCGGTTTGGCCGCAGCACGCTCGACCCGATCTCCCCGAACGGCGATGGCCCCCTGCTCGCCGAGCTTGATGCAAGCGATCTCGAACTGCGAGGCAAGCCGGTATGCCGCTCCTTCCGGCTCGGCGCCGGTGAGCGCGCGCGCCTCATCGGCGGTCGCCAGGATGACGTTCGCGTTGGCCGTCAGCTCCTCGGTGCGCGCGGCGACGGCGAGCTTCGGCGACGCCGTGTCGACAGCCGCCCAGCGGCCGGCAAAGCGCTCGAGCGCGACCGTGGCGGCGGCCGCCGAGCCGTGCTGGAGCAGCGCAAATCCGGACACGAGCAGCGCGTCGGCAGCGAGCGGCTCGGGAATGTCCTCGGGCGACAGCTGCGCGTTCGCCCCGCGGTGAGCGATGACGGTCGCGCCGAGCGCAACCGCTGCGCCGGTCGACAGGTCCGGGTCTCGCGCGAGCTGTCCAGCGATGTCCCGTTCGGCAAGTGCTGCTGAGACGAGATCTCCCGCGGGATCGGACCCGACCCGTCCGATGACCGTCGAGGCAGCTCCGGCTGCCGTGGCCGCGACCGCCGCATTCACTGCGGTTCCTCCCGCACGAATGATCACATCCGCATGCACGCGTGAACCAGCCGACGGCAACTCGGCGCAGATGACGTCCACCATCACGTCGCCGACCGCGACGAAGCGAATGCGTGACTCAGCCGACAGCGCGGCGGCCTACGAGCGAGACGATCTCGTCGACGTCCGGCGCTGCGAGCAGCTGTGCTGCGCGCTCGGGAGCGAGCGTGGCGACGAATCCCTCGACCAGATCTCCGGCCTCGCCGTACGCCGCCGCTGCGGCCTCGTCGTCCCCGAGCTCGTACGAGACTTTGCCGAGGACAGCTCGGGCTTGCCAGCGTGCCGGTGGACCGACCAGCTCGTCCGCGAGGACGACGGCGGAACTGAGGGCCTGCAAGGCCTCGTCGCGGCGCCCGAGCTTCGCGAGCGCCTGCCCCAGGATCTCCAACGAACGGGCTTCGTACTTTCGCCGCTTCGTGCGGCGTGCGATCTGGATCGCACGCTCCGCCCACTCGGCTGCTGACTCGGGCGACTCGGCGTGCAAGGCGATTTCAGCCTTGCTGCAGGCGAGCCGGCCGGCGATCAGCCAGGTCGTCCAGGCGGTGGCTTCGGCGGCCCCTTCCCAGAGGGCCGGCCAGGAGGCCTGAGCTTCGCCGATATTCCCGGCGAGCATTCGGGTGAGGAGCAGGTCGGAGCCGGCGAACTGCCTGGGCATGCCGAACCCACCCGCGGGTGAGAGCGACAACGCTTCTTCGCTGCGGTTACGCGCTTCATCGAGGTCGCGCAGTTCCCGATAGATCAGGGCGGAGTAGTTGAGCAAAACCTGACGGGGCTGCCCAAGCTCTCGCGCGATCTCGAACAGCTCGTCGAAGATGACGATTGCTTCTTCGTGACGGCCCAGGCCGGCGAGGGCGAGCGCCTCGAGTCCGCCGCCACGCAGAAGGGACTCCGCACTGTGAACGTCGCTCGCGACGGCCCGCGTTCGTTGCGAAAGCCCGATCGAGCGCTCGTACCGGCCGGCCCAGTACAACGCATCTGCGTGGAGATGCAGATGCTGCCTCAGGTCGAGAGGCCTCGTTCCCGGGACCCAGAGGTCGAGTGCACGATCGCCGAGTTCGAGGGCCTGGTCGATGTCGTCCTCCTCCTTCCCCCGCATCGCGAGGGCCTGGCTCTTCGCGGCGAGCGCTGCTGCCACCGCGGTCTCGTCGCCCACTTGCTTCGCCAGCGGCAACGCCTCCTCTGCGAGCGCAAGCGTCACCGCGTCCTGTTCGGTCCACAGCGTTGCGTGCGCCCGCGCGATCAGTACGTCCAGCCTCTGTTGACCTTCTAGCTCGGGCAGCAACTCGCGGAGCTCCTGGTCGGCGCTCGGGTAGTCGGCCAGCTCCACGAGTGCAAGGCCCCGCTGCATGCGGATGCTTCGTCGCAGGTCGTCGTCTTCGGCCAGCTCGAGGGCTCTCGAGTAGAGATCGACCACGGCGCCTTTCGCCCAGCCGCGGCGGGCGGATTCGGCAGCGGCGAGCAGATATGGAATCGCCCGCGCCGGCTCTCCGGCCTCGCGCCAGTGGTAGGCGAGGATCGCCGAGAGGGTTTCCGTAGCACCGGCGATCGTCTCCTCGACGTGGCGCGCAACGGCGGCGTGACGCTCCCGCCGTGCGGCGCGCGGGACGATCGAGTAGGCGACCTCCCGGATGAGCATGTGCTTGAACGTGAACTGAGGATCTGCGGACAACTGGGTCGACGGATCGCGGCGGACGAGATCGCGGGCCTCCAGGACCGCAAGCGTCTCGTCGACGTCCTCGACTCCGCCCGCGGCCTGAAGGACGCCGCGCCAGAACGTCTTGCCGATCACGGCGGCCGAGAGCAGGGCGCTGCGCGCATCGGCGGGCAGCGCGTCGATTCGTCCCGAGATCGCCTCCCTGACGGTGACCGGGAGGTCGTCGCGCCCGCCGAGCTCGACCACGGAGGCCGCGAGCTCCTCGAGGAAGAGGGGGTTGCCGCCCGCCACCTCGACGAGGCGCGCGAGATCGAACGCGCCCTCGTCGGCGGGGACGAGCTGGGCGGCCAGCGCCTCGGCTTCGTGAGGTGGAAGAGGCTCGAGGGGGATGGTCGTCTGCGCGGCGAGTCCGCTACCCCACGTCGGCTGCAGGTCGAGCAACTCCGGCCGAGCGGCGGCCACGAGCATCACCGGAGAATCGCGGACGTGTTGTGCGAGGTACTCGAGAAGGGCAATCTCGCTGCTTCGCGCCCAGTGAATGTCCTCGAACACGAACACTGTGGGCTGCGCGAGGCCCACGCACTCGATGAAGCGCCGCGCCGCGAAGAACAGCAGCAAGACCTGCGGCACGTCGTCGTCCGGAGCGAGCCCGAGCAGAAGCGCGAGATAGCGGAATGTCTCCGCCCACTCGTCCTGCGGCAGGACCTCTTCCACCGTGTGCTGCAGCTTTTCGCGGGCGACGTCAGGAGGATCGGACTCGAGGATGCCGCTCGCTTCGTACACCAGGCGCGAGAACGCCTGATAGCCGGCCTGATCCTCGTAGGGCAGACAACGGCCGCGCAGGATCCTGCCGCCATCCGCTTCGACGAGCGCCGCGATCTCCCGGCACATGCGCGACTTGCCGATCCCAGGCGGTCCGACCAGGGTGATCAGGTGCGGTCGGCGCTCCGTGAGCGCTTGGCTCCAGACCGAGCGCATCAATTCCAGCTCCCGTACCCGGCCGACGAGGGCCTTGACGCCGGCGGGCCGTTCGGAAGGGGCGAGCACAGGCTCCACGGCGAGCCACGCCTCGACCGCCTCCGCCTTCCCTTTGGCCTCGACGGCCGCGAAGGCGGTGTAACGGATCACGTGGCGCGTCGCGCGATGCGTGGCGGTTCCGACGATCAAGCGTCCCGGAGGCGCCGCCGACTGGAGCCGCGACGCAGTGTTGACGACATCGCCGGTCGCCAGCGCCCCGCCGTCCTGAGCGGCGTCCAGGGAGACGAGCGCGTCGCCGGTGTTCACGGCCGCACGCGCGGCCAGATCGAGGGCGTGCTCGCGATTGAGCTCGTCGATCCCTTCGAGAACGCGCAGGCCGGCGCGGACTGCGCGCTCCGCGTCGTCTCCGTGCGCGACCGGTGCGCCGAACACGGCCATGACAGCGTCGCCGATGAACTTCTCGAGCACGCCTCCGTGCTGCTCGATCTGCCGCTTCGCGCTCGCGTGGTAGAGCTGCAAGGCGTCGCGGACGTCTTCGGGATCGGCCTGGTCGGAGCGCGCGGTGAACCCGACGAGATCGACGAACAGGACGGACACGAGCTTCCGCTCCTCACGGGGCGAGGCTGCGACCTCGAGCCGCGCGCCGCAGCTGTTGCAGAAGCGTGACTGGGCCGGATTCCCTGCTCCACAACTCGCGCAGAGCAGAGGCCCTGCCTGCGCAGCCTCCGGGCTCGTCATGACCTCAAGTGTGGCGGGTCGGTCAGCCTGTGCCAAATCTGGGGTCCGGGGGCGCGGTTTCACCGAGTCGATGGGGCCGACCAGCCGATCCGGGTCAACTGCAGCCCCACCCGCTTGCTCCCTCCTTCGGCCTCGACGAGTCGCGGGACCTCGACGGTCACCAGATGCCAGTCTCGTTTGCCCGCGACGAGCGTCTTCCGTCCATCGACTGTCACGCGGCGCGGCAGCGGAGAAGACGCGAACTCGAGCTTCAACCGACCGGCTCCGTAGATCCAGAACGGGGCGTGCGTCTCGCTCATGTAGCGACCCGAGCCGGTGTGCCCGAACCACCCCTGACAGAAGATCGGCCTCGTGTGGACGGGTTCGCTGCGCTTCGGCAGGAAGCCGATGCTGTTGCGCTCGAAGAGCCAAACCGGGCCCGCGGTCCTCTGCACCGACCAGCCGTGCGCGAGGAGTCCACGCGCAGCGAACCAGCCGGCGCTCGGCACGGCGAGGTTGCGGATGTAGAGCCCGCGATGCAGCGCGATCGAGCGGACGCCCAGCCGGTCGAGCTCGGCTGACATGCCGCCGCTCCAGTCGCCGCAGTTCAGGCGTTGCAGGCGATCGGCGATCGCCTTCGCCTGCGTCGGCGCGGTGGTGGAGTAGCCCGCCGGGCGTTGTCGCTGCGCTGCGGTGTCGTACCAGAGGTAGACGCTGCCGTAGTGGATGCCGGGATCGAAGATCGGGAGTTCCAGCAGCCGTCCGGCAGCCAAGGGCACGGCACCGTCCGGATCGCCGGGCGCCGATTTTCCGTAGACGCGTGCGTGGAGGTCGACGAGCAAGAGCGCGACTGCCAGGAGTGTCACGACCGTGCGGCGCGTCTGCGCGAGCGCAAACGCAAAGAGTGCGGCGACGCAGAGGCAGGCAATCGGCAGCAGGCGCTCCGGTACGCGGGGAAAACGGAAGGGCGGTAGGGCGTGCCAGATCGCCGAGTAGACCGGTGTCCGCGTGCCCAATGCGAGCACGATGGGGACGGCGGCACCGAGCCCGAGCAACGCTGCCAGTGCGAATCGGCGGGCGCGCAGGAGCACCACGAGGCCTGCCAGCGCAACCAGCGGTGTCGCCCACCCGAGGAAGACGAATTGCTCGCTGCGGGCGTGATCCACGTGTCGCGACACGAAATCCCCCACCCGGGCCGAGTAGAACGAGATCTCGTCGAGGGAGCGGCCGCCGGACTGCGTCGAGCTCTTGATCACGGTCTGGCGCACGACGATGCCTCCGGCAATCGCGGCCAGCGTCGCGACCGCAGCCCCGACGAGCAGCAGTCGGTCGCGCGTTCGGCAAAGCGCATACGCGACAAAGAACGGGATGACGCCGAGCGCAAGATGCACCTGCCCGGACAAGGGGATCGAGGCAACTGCAGCCCCTGAGAGGAGCAGCCACCAGGCGCTTCCGCGGCGTGCGCGCTCGAACGCCCAGAGCGTCAGCGGGATCAGGATCGAGATCGGACCGAGGAGGTGACCGATACTCTGTTCCACGCGATAGGGCGCGATGGCGAACGCGAGCCCGCCTGCGAGCGCGGGTCCGCGCGGCAGCCCGAGCTCGCGCAGCCACGCGGACGCCGCCAGTCCGGCGAGGCCGTACAGGAGGAGCTGCAAGACGTTCCAGCCGCCGACGAGCCCGAACGCCGCCGCCAGCGGCCAGAAGAGGAGGCCGAACGGCCAGCCGGGGTAGTTGGGCTGTGGCTTCGCCTCGGGCCGGAACGTATAGGGGTCCCGCCACGGAGCGCGGCCGTGCTCGAGCTGATGTCCGACGAGCCAGTAGTGATAGAGCGTCTGTAGGTGGTCTCCAGGAGAGGCCTCGCCGTGCGCGGGAGCACCTCCGGAGAGGAAATGCGAACGAGCATGCAAGACCGCCGGCCAAGTGGCTGCGACCCCAGCCGTCAGGTACAGCGCAGCCCCGAGCGCTACATAGCCTGCGCGGCGCGAAGCAGCTCGTCGAAGTCCGGCACCTCGGCCGTGTCGTAGCGCCATGCGCCGAGGACCGTACCGTCCTCGTCGACGAGGAACGCGCTCCTCTCGGCTACCGCTTCGTGGCCGCGGAACTCGCCCTCGACGCCGAATGCTTGCATCGCCTCCCGATTCCAGTCCGACAACAGCGGAAAGCTCAGTTCGAGCGCCTGCGCCCAGGCAATGTGCGTCCACTCCGAGTCACCCGAGATGCCGAACGGACGAACGCCCGCCTGTTCGAACTCCGCGCTCCTGTCACGCAGGAGCTCCATCTCGTGCGTTCAGGTGGAGGACCAGTCGAAGAGATAGAAGAGAAAGAGCGCGCGCCCGTCGCGGACGAGCTCCTGGATCGATCGTCGCTGGTGCGGCGCGGTCCAGACCGACGCAGCAGGAACCCGGTCGCCGACTCCCAGCATGGCGCGGAGCCTACTGCGCCAGCTGAGGCTCGACCGCGACCTCCGTCGCGTCGCTTGCTTCGCTCGCTCCCTCAGGGGAAACCAGGTTTCCCCTGAGGGACCCCTTCTTCAGGTAACGCCTTCGCAGCTGCGTCGTACCGCCGGGTCTGCGAAGGAATTCGATGCGGGGAAACCTCCCGGTTTCCCCGGAGCCCCTTCCCCCGCGACAGAGGTCGTCGTGATCACGTAACAGCGGTTGGCACGCCGGCGACCTCCGTCGCGTCAGCGATCTCGCTCACGACCTCGACGATGTCGTGGTTCGCGTTGAAGACGCGAAGCTGCCGGTCGGCGCCGTTCCCGTTCGCGAGGATCTCCTCGATCACCTCGAGCTCTCGTTCCGTGCCGAGCTCGCGAGCGTGTGGCTCGATCTCCTTGAGCGTCCTGCGGATGAGCTGCCCGACCGGGACGCGGTTGCGCCGTCCCGTCGCCAGATCCATCAGCGGCGCCTCGAGGCCATATCGCCCGGCGAGCCACTTGTTCTCCGTCGTGAGGATCCGGTGGTAGGACGGGATCTCCTCGCCGCGCTCGAACCGTTCGGAGTACAGCTTCACGAGTGCCTGGCAGTAGGCGACGAGCGCGACGACGTGCTCCATCCGCGTGACCGCGTCGCAGATGCGGACCTCGATCGTCCCGAGCCGCGGGTGCAGGCGGATGTCCCACCAGATGTGCGAGTAGTCCGCGATACAACCCGTCTTCTCGAGTTGGCCGACGACCTCCGCGTAGTCCGCGTAGCTCTCGAAGCGGGGTGGGGGACCCGAGCGCGGAAAAGCAGCGAACACCATCTGGCGGCTCGAGCGCAACCCGGTGGGCTCGCCGCGCCAGAAAGGTGAGCTCGCAGACAGCGCCAGCAGCGGTCCGAGCTGCGGGAGGAGCCCGTTGACGACCTGGATCGCCTTCTCGGCGTCGTCCACGGCCACGTGGATGTGTAGTCCGAAGATGAGCTCGCGACGCGCGACGTACTGCATCTGATCGATGAGGGCGCGGTAGCGGTCCCGGGCGGTGATGCGCTGGCGCTCGAAGAGGCTGAACGGATGCGTTCCGGCCGAGCCCACGCGCAAGCCCTGATCTCGTGCGACCCCACACACGTAGCCGCGGATGCGCAGCAGCTGATCGGCGACCTCTGCAGGGGTGTGGCACACGGGCGTCGCGATCTCGAGCACGGATTGCATCAGCTCGGGGTTGATCACAGTCTCGAGCTCGTGACCCGCGACGGCGGCGAGGACGGTGTCGATGTGTTGCACCAGGTCGAAGGTCTCGCCGTCGAGCAGCATGTATTCCTCCTCGACGCCCAACGTGTAGGCGTCGCTCTTGCCGAAGGCGTGGTCGTACACGCTGCCGCCGGGAG
>VAWR01000154.1 GCA_005885245.1 Actinomycetota bacterium
CACCGATCCTTTTCGTTGCGTTCTTCCTGATCAAGGCTCCTTTGACAGCCTTGTCCGCTACCAAGACGCCGACCCGAGCGATGCCGGTGGTGTCCGCCAAGACACCGGTCGTCCTCTTGCTGTTCGACGAGTTCGCAGAGGGCTCGCTCATAACCGAGCACAACAGAATCGACCGAATCCGCTACCCGAACTTCGCCGCCCTCGGAGCCTCCTCGACGTGGTATCGCAACGCGACGACCCTGTACGACATCACCGATTGGTCGGTGCCTGCGATCTTGAGCGGCCAGCGTCGGCACCCACACCAGCTGCCCATACTCTCCCACCATCCGAACAATCTGTTTACCTTGCTCGGGCGGAGCTATCGCATTCATTCGTTCGAGCCGGTTACTCGCCTCTGTCCGGCGAATATCTGCCCGAAATCCTCGCCGTCGTTTGGCACACGGCTCCGGCGCGTCCTCTCTGACGTCAAGACGACAAGCTTGCTGCGCCTGCCCGCGTGGCAGGGCGATTGGAGCAACCCGCGAGATGAGGTCGCGGCGTTTCTGAGAACAATCCATCCGAGCAGGCGGCCAGAGCTGTACATGCTCCACGTGCTGCTGCCGCATACTCCTTACCGTTACCTTCCATCCGGCCGGACCTACGAGCATTCGCGCGGGGCGCGGGACTACAACGCGCCGTATCGGTCAAGCACGAATTCCACACTCGTCGACGACGTCTATCAGCGCTACCTGCTGCAGTTGGCTTACACAGATCGAGTGCTAGGTCAGATTGTGCGGCGACTGCAATCGACGGGGCTCTGGAATCGCTCGCTCGTGATCGTGACCGCCGATGAGGGCATCAGTTTCCAGCCAGGTGGCCACCGGCGTTTCGTGAACCCGCACAATGTCGCCGACATCGCACCGGTGCCACTCTTCGTCAAGCGGCCATGGCAACGAGGGGGTGCGGTCGACGACGGGAGTGCTCGTTCGATCGACATCGTGCCGACGATCGCCGACGCGCTGGGGATCAAAGTCCCCTGGCATCTGGACGGAGAGTCGCTGTTTGCCGGCGATCGTCGGGTTCCGTCAGAAATCGTTGTCAATGGTTACTTCGGCACAGTCGCGAAGGCTACCCTTGCGAAGATCCACGCAGGGCAGAAGGCCGCCATCGAGCGAAGCACCAGATCATTCGGATCGGGAGCGGATTCGGTCTTCGCGCGTGGCGCGTATCGAGAGCTCCTCGGGAAAGAGACGGCGGACTACCCCGCCTGGCAGGGCGCGAGCATCCGGGCGAAGATCCGGCGTCCCTCGACAACTCGGTTCGACCCCCAATCGTCTTTCACTCCTTCCCGTGTCATGGGAACCGTGAGTGGAGTGCCCACCGGCGACTTGCCCCAACTCGCTGTCGCCGTCAATGGCCGCATCGTCGCCGTGACGAAGAGCTTTCGTATTGGGCAGGCGACGCGATTCGAAACGGTCGTTCCGGACTCAGCGTTCCGGGCCGGTTCTAACGCGATCACGATTTTCGCCGTGCGAGGCGGCCCGGGAGGCAGGGTCGCACTCGCGAAGATCGCCTCGAGGCGATGAGGCTAGATCCGCGCGGGCGTGAGCGGCGGCTCTGCGCGTCGCCGCTGCAACAGGAGCGCCGGCCGCGGCAGGTGTCCCTCCGCTCGCGCGCCGGCCAGGGCCGCGCGCGGCAGGTTCCGGAAGCCGTCGAACATGAGGTAGCGCGGCTCCCAGCGCGGGAAGAACTTCGCGTTGAAGCGGTACAGGCTCTCGAGCTGGAAGAAGCGGTCGCCGAAGAGGATCAAGCGTCGCGCGGCGCGCTGCAGAAGTCCTCTGGGCTCGTGGACGATTCTCGCGAACGCAGCGAAGTTGAGCGAGACCTCTCGCACCCGTCGCTCGCGTAGGAGCTCGATCGCCCGTACGAGGAGGAACTCGGTCATCCCGTTCGGGGTCGCGCGTTCGCGTCGCATCGAGGACAGCGACATCGCCGGCCGGCCGTACGACGGCGCGAATTGCAGGAACGCGCGCACGGCACCCCCCGCATCGCGCGCGATCACGACGACCGTGTCGCCCTGGTCGGCACAACAGAGCTCGTCGAGTGCCATCGAGAAGCCGCGTTCCGGCTCGCCCCGTCTCCATTCCGCCGACACGCGCTCGAGCTCGGCGAGGGTCGGTTCGTCGAGCGCCGCGACCTCCTGGAGCTCGACGGCGAACCCGGCCTTCTCCAACCGCGACACCGATTGCCGAACCTTGCGGATCGCGCGTCCTTCGAGCGAGAACGTGCTCGTGTCGACGATGGCTTCGTCGCCGATGTACAGCGACCGCAGCCCGAGCTGCTCGAACAGCGGACGCAACCGCTCGCTCACGCCGAGCGCGGCGATCTTGAGTGCCCGCCGCTCGGCGAAGTCGCTGAGCTCTCGCAGGAGGCCCGGCAGCGCGGCGTCCGGACCGACGGGATCCCCGGAGACGAGCAGCACGCCGTTTTCGATCCGGTAGCCGACGAAGGCTGAGCGGTCTGGAGAGAAGAAGTAGTGCTTGTCCCGACGCAGCTTGAAGTAGGCGAGCGTGTCGGAGCCATGTCGGCGCACGAGATCGACCGCCGTGGCGCGCGTCGCAGCATCGGGCAGGAGGCGGGGCCCGGTCAGCGGCCGGAACAGGACCGAGGCACAGGCGAACAGCGCCAGCACGCCGAGGATCCCGACCGTCAGCCCTATCTGTCCGAGCTCGTCACGGAAGGTGATCGGCGCTTGCTGCCAGGAGAGAAGATCCCCGGTCGCGCGTGCGATCGTGCCGAGGGACGTGTGCGCGGGCGCGCCGATCCAGACTGCCGTCGCCGCGACGAGCACCGATCCGGCTGCGAGGCCGGTCACGCGAAGGAGCGCGTCTCGTCCACGCGCGAACGATTCGTGTTCCACGCAGAAGGAGCCCCGTCCGAACCAGAGGAGTCCCGCGGCGAGGAGGTCGGCCGCCGCCTCTTCGACGTCGAGCCCCTTGAGGATGTTGAGCGCCGCCAGCACGACCAGCAGCACGATCGCGAGCTGGAGCGCCCGGCGGCGACGACGCCCGAGATAGACGCCGGCGACGAGCAGGAGCCAGGCAACGGGAATCGCGAGCGCATGCGAGACGCGCATCGCTGCCAGCGGCTCCAGCTTCAGAAGTGCGTGCCCGCGCCACGCCATGTTCGGCGTGAGCGCCGAGACCAGGTTGACGATCGCGACCAGGATCGCGCCGATCGCGGCAAGTGCCGGCAGGGGATCCGCCCGGCGAAAGGTCCGGAGTGGATTCGGCCGTCGGTGGAGGCCGAGCTTCCAGGCGGCGGTGTCGCGGCGCGACGGGACTAGGTCGTGCCAGTCCTTCGCGACGAGCCAGACGCCTCCGAATCCGGCGAGCGCCGCCGTCAGGTTGTCGTCGACGCGCCCGAGGGCGGCGCCTGCCCCGAGCGCGAGCAAGATTGCGCTGCCCAGGTGCCACTCGTGGAACCGAAACCCGGCCAGGTGCAGACGCGCCCCGAGCGGATGTCGCTCGATGCGGACGAATCGGCCGAGGCCGCTATTCAGACCGGACTGCATCCGGACCTCATCGGCAGAACGGGCCAGCGCGCTTGAGATGAAAACGGGATGACTCTTCAGGCTGACCCAGCTAGATGAGAGGAGGATGAAGCTCCGATTGAGTCTCGGTTAAGACCGATCCAGGCCCGGGCCGTCTCTCATCAGCCCCTCATCTTCGTCTGCTCCAGTGAGGGAGTGGACGCGGGGCGGACCTCGGCTCGTTCGGTGAGACCTCCGAGCAAACGACTCGCACGGGTACTGCGCGGTGGCATCCAGGGAAATGCCCGATTGACGGCATCGACCGGCGTCGCGCTCCTTGCTCTGCTGGCCGTCGAGGGCGTGACCATCCTGTCGATCCGCTCGTTGCTGTCGCTGCACGTCTTCATCGGGTTGATGCTGATCCCACCGGTCGCCCTGAAGCTGGCCGCCACCGGCTACCGGTTCGTCCGCTACTACACGCGCGACGCCGCCTACCTGCGTCAGGGACCGCCAATCCTCTTCATGCGCATGCTCATAGCGCCGGGCCTCGTCGCCGCCACGCTCGGCGTCTTTGCGACCGGGGTCGCGCTGCTCGTCACCGGTCCCGGCGGCGGGCTCGTGCTCGGACTGCACAAGGCGAGCTTCGTCGTCTGGGTCGGGGCGTTCGCGATCCACGTGCTCGTGTACGTCGCCAGGGTGCCGCGCCTCGTCGCCGCCGACTGGGGCGGCGGTGGCACGTCCGGGACGGCGCTGCGCTACGGAGTCCTGGCCTTGGCGCTCGTCCTCGGGGTCACGCTTGCGCTCGCCGCTTTGCCGGCGGCCGATCCGTGGCTGCACTGGGCCGGGGGCGAACTCTAGGCACGGACGAAATCGACGAGTCGTTCGCCTTCCTCGAGGATCTCGGCGCGCTCGGCCTTCGTCAGCCGCCGCAAGGGCTCGAGCTCGAGGCCGCGCTTCCTGTCGATGTTCCAGGTGGCCGCGACGAAACCGTCGACGAGGACCGTCGGCAGTACGTCGCCGTTTTTCCGAATCACCGTGCCGCGGTACTTCTCCGGCAGGATGCGCGCCCGCTCGGGCGGTGCATACGCGAGGAGCGACGAGTCCCACTTCGGCAGGAAGCGGACGGGTGCCGGAACCTCCGCGTCGGGCAGCGGAGCGCGCGGCAGGTCGAGCAGCTCGCGTCCCCGCCCGTCGCGAAACCGCCGCAGCTCGAGGGCGTCGATGCCGGCACGCAGGTCGCCGACGCGCACCCCCGCGAACCGGAGCAGATCCTGTTGCGTCGCCGGTCCGAACGAAGCGAGGTAGCTTCGCACGAGGCGCTCGGCGCCCTCCTCTCTTTCGGGGAGATCGCGATCGAGCCAGCGTTGCATTGCGAGCAGCCGAGGGCTGCCGTGAAAGCCCCAGGTCCCGCTCGGCGGTAGGTGCAGCAACGGCGCGAGGGTTCGCGTCCGCCAGCGACCGCCCATCGCGTCGGCACCGATCGCCTCCAGCTCCGCATGTGAGATCGGGTTTTCCGCCGCGGCCCGCACCTGCCGCGAGAGCTCCGCCATCGTCTCCACGGTGATGCGCGGCGTCATCTCGCGAGCTGCCGGCAACCAGGCCGCGGCGAAGTACGGATAGTCACGGGCGCTCGTGATGTGCAGCGTGATCCGAAACAGGGTGGACTTGACCGCCGTTCGGTCCTCCAGTGCTCCCGTCAGCTGTTCCTTGCGAAAGCCGGTCAGCCTGGACCAGAGCGCGATATAGGGCGAGGGCGAGTACTGCGCCTGCAGAGCGCAGACCCGCTCGAGCGCCCCTGGCACGCTGAGCCGTCTTCGTGCCAGGAGCAGTTGCCGCTCGAGCAGTGCCCGATTCAGCTCGCGCAGCGTGAGGACTCGTTCGGCTCTAGCGTTCGCGGCCCTGATGCGAGTCACCTACGAGCTCGATCCTCCCGAGGCGGCGCAGGCGCTCGCCCTGATCGAGTCGGTCGGGCGCGCGGACGGCCCCGACCGGGCGCGCGGCCACGTGGTCTCGCAGGACGGCAGCCGGTCGGTGCTCGAGTTTCCGGATGCGAACTGGGGTGGAGATGTCACGCTGCTCGTCTCCTCGTTCCTTGCGGGCGAGTGGGCGGACAGCACCGCGTTCTCGCGCTGCCGCCTCGTCGAGGCCGAATGGCCCGCCGGTCTTTTACCCGGCCCGGCGTTCGAGGCGCCGGAGGAAGTGCTCGTCGGCGCGATCGTCAAGCCCTCACTCGGCTTGTCTCCCGGCGAGGTGGCAGAAACCGCCGGGTTGCTCGCCGCCGGCGGGGCCGATCTGGTCAAGGACGACGAGCTGCTCGGGGATCCGCCCTGGTGTCCGCTCGAGGAACGCGTACCTGCCGTCGCTGCGGCGATCCTTCCACGTGTTCGCTACGCGGCGAACGTAACGGGCCCTGCCGAGTCGCTGCTCCGCCGCGCTGCGCGGGCCGTCGACCTTGGCGCTGGTGCCTTGATGGTGAATGCGTTTGCCCAGGGGCTCGGCTCCTTGAGCATGCTGCGCGAGGCGGAACTCGGGGTGCCGATCTTTGCGCACGGCGTCGGCGCGGCGTTCTGGGCTCGAGGGCGAGAGTTCGGTGTCGCGCGTGCCGTGATAGCGGAGCTGACTCGCCTGTGCGGCGCGGACTACGTCCAGGTCGGATCGTTCAGCGGCACGGTGTCCGACACGCCCGACGAGGTGCGCGCGCAGATCCGCGCCTGCCACCGCTCTCTCGGCGTGGCACGTGCGATTGCCGTCCTGGGCGGTGGCGTCGGCCCGCGAAACGCTCGCGCCCAGGTCGAGCTCGCGGGTGTGGAATCAGGCGTGATGGTGCTGCTCGGCTCGGCCGCCTACGAGGGCGGATCGCCGGAGGATGCGGTGCGGGCGACGGTCGAGTCCCTGCGACCGAAGAGCGCCGCCGAGAGCGCATAGAACAACGCGATCGCGGCGAACAGAATCAGGCTCGCGGTGGCGCTCAGGAACGCGATGAGCGTGGCGCCTCCGTAGAGCGGCGTCCCCGGCAGATAGCTGCGGGTGATTCCGCTCACGACGCGCGGGTCTGCGTCGGGTCGCAGCAGCCGGCGCGATCCGTACATCCAGAGTGCGAAGAAGAGGATTGCTGTGATCGTCATCGTGATGCCGTAGAGGAGGGCTGCGTTTCGCCGGTCGACCTCCGACCGTGCGAATTGTGCTGCGACGCGCGTCGGAAACGGCACGAAGGCGATCAGCATCAGCAACAGGATGTTGAGCAAGAGCATCGGCCGATCGACTCGGGCGAAGTTGTCGAAGAGCAGATGGTGATTGACCCACATGATCCCGATCGTGAGGAAGCTGACCGCGTACGCGACGTACGCCGGCCAGAGATCGACGAGGTAGGAGCCGAGGTTGCCGTGCGGAGCCTTCTCGATCCCGACCGACAGGATCAAGAGCGTGATCGCGATGGCGAAAACACCGTCGCTGAAGGCCTCGACGCGGCCGGTTTCCATCGGCCAAAGCTACATCTAGACGTGCGCCGCGGTGAACCTAGACCATGGGCCTGATCCGCGCAGAGGGGGCCGGAGGAGAATGCGCGCACCTTGAAGAGTGAGGAGATTTCTCAGGACATCGAGGCGCTCGAACGCGATCTGTCAGGTCTGCGCGCACGAGTCGAGAAGGACAGCTCCTCCTTCGCCACGCTGGAGCAGCAAGTCGCACAACTGCGGGAAAACCTCTTGCGGACGCGCGAGAGCGTGACCGAGCACGAGGCGCGTCTGTCCGACAAGCAGAAGGACCACGCCGAGGCGAAACGGCTTGAAGCGCTCGAGGCCTACGAGGGAGAGGTTCGTTCGCACCATGAGGCGGCCGACCGGGCGGTCGGCGTGGCGACGGACCTGCTCTCGGCGCTCGACGCTTACGACGACGCGACGCTGAGGCTCCGGCAGCTCGTCGAGCAGATGCGCCGTGCGTTCGGGAGCGACGAGCGAGTCGCGGACGTCGAGTCGGCGCTCAGCGACGAGGCGGCTCGCCTGCGCGCGACTTCGGAAGCCATTCTGGCCGCGACGAAGTGGCGGCTCGATGTGGTCGAGGAAACTTCGGAAACTCCCGAGCGCGAAGCAGCCGCCGAGGAACCGGCGGACGAGGAGCTCTCCCAGGATCTGCAGGAGATCGCCCAGGAGCGACGGCGGGCGCGGATCAAGGAGTATTTCGGCAAGAGCTGAATCCGCGGCGGCTACACTGAGCCGACCGCGGGGCTATAGCTCAGTTGGGAGAGCGCCTGGATCGCACCCAGGAGGTCGCCGGTTCGAGTCCGGCTAGCTCCATTCAAGAAGCACCTGCTAATCGCAAGATCTGGTCCTGGCGAACGATCGCTGGCACCGGGCTGATCTACTTACGCGCCACCAAAACTGTTCGCAAAAAACGAGCTGTAGGGTCGAACGCCAAGTGTTGGCTCTCGCAGCGACACCCTTCCACACCGAGGTCGCACACGTGCAGCCGCAACATCTGCCGAGCTTGACTCTGATCGGGCAGTTGCGCTAAGAACGATTTACCGTGTATGAGGCTGCCGTCGTCCTCGTGGGTGCTGTTGTAGGGCTCAGCGCATATGGTCGCGTCAGGGCTTGGCCAGCGGTTGCGGCGGCGTCAGTGATCGTTGGCGTCGCCGCTTCTGCTGTTAGTGGCGAGCTCGCGGTGAGCTGGGTGTTCGTGCTGATCGATAGCGCGCAGGCGTGCGCGGGTGCAGTTGTCGGTTCACTTCTGGTCGCCGTTGTGAGGCGTTGGTGGCCCGCTTCCGTCTAGGCGCGTAGCCCGATGGAGCAGTGGCAGCTGTTCACGCCGTTGGGTATTCAGGTTGACGACGACGGCCACGCTTGGCATGCCGGATGTTTGGTCGACATGTTGCCGTTGGGTGGCGGCGACATTGTTGTAGCGGCCGAGACAGGCGGCGTGTGGCACATCGACGGGATGTATGAGGCTCGCCCGTTGAGCGATGACTGGCATTTCCCGGACGTCGTTTGCCTTGCGCATGGACCTTTGAGAGGTAGGAACATCTTGGCGGGCTGCCACGGAGGTTTGTACGAGAGCGATCCGTCAGCACATGACCCTTTGCGTGCTTGGGAGCGCATCCCGCTTCCTGCGGGTGTCGAGTGGGTGTATCGGATCGTTGTATTGCCCGAGCCTGAACGAGTCGTGCTCGCTACCGATGCAGGTGTCTGGTGGTCGCGGCGCGTTGCTGGTGGTGGTTTGGACGCGCGTTACAGCTGGCGTCAAGCAGGAGGGCTGTT
>VAWR01000118.1 GCA_005885245.1 Actinomycetota bacterium
CTGCCGACCGTGCAGGACGTCACGGCCGTGTTGCCGGCCACGATGCCGGAGATCTCCTTGCCGGCGGTTCCGTTGCCGCCGATCACTCTCCCGATCGACGTACCTCAGCTGCCCGACGTGCCCGGGCTGCCGAAGCTGCCCTAGTGCGCGTCAGCTGAGCGGGGGCCGGATGTAGATCACGCCGTCGTGCTTCATCGGCACGAACGGCGCACCGAGGCTCGTGACCAGATGCTCGGTCTGAGCGAGCAACTCGTCGCCGGCGCTGTCCAACTGGTCGGTGCAGCGAACTTCGATGCCGACCTCGTCGACCGCGCGTGCATCGAGTCCCGCCTTGCGCAGCTCGTGGAGCAAGCGGTCGCGATCGGGAATGCGCGCGGCTTCGACCTGGAGGGTGTCTTCGGCCATACCCGCATCTGTCCGGCGTCGGGCCGCGCCAAACCCGTATCCTCATCCGGCGATGGGCGTCGCAACCGGACGCGAGTACGGGCTCTTCATCAACGGCGAGCTCGTCGAGCCGGTTTCCGGGGAGCTCCGGGACCTGGCCGAACCGGCGACAGGCGAACCGCTGGCGCGGGTCGCGATGGGCGGGGAGGCCGACGTCGACCGGGCAGTCGAGGCGGCGCGGTCGGCGCTCGACGGATCGTGGGGAAAGACTCCGCCGACCGAGCGCTCGCGCCTGCTGCACGCGCTCGCGGACGCGATCGTCGCGAATCGCAAGGAGCTTGCGGACCTCGAGGTGCGGAACGTCGGCAAGGCCCTCTCGTCGGTGAAGGCGGAGTTGAATCAGGCGGTCGAGAACTTCCGTTTCTACGGCTCGGCGATCGCGTCGATCGGGGGACGCGCGAACCCGCTCGGCGGTTCGCTCCTCTTCTACTCCCTGAAGGAACCGGTCGGCGTTGCCGCTCAAATCGTGCCGTGGAACTACCCGCTGATGATGACGACGTGGAAGCTCGCGCCTGCGCTTGCCGCCGGCTGCTCGGTGGTTCTGAAGCCGGACTCCGCGACTCCGCTCTCGGCGCTTCGTCTCGGCGAGCTTGCGGCCGAGGTCGGTTTTCCGCCGGGTGCGGTGAACATCGTTCCGGGCCCGGGTAAGACGACCGGCGCGTATCTCGTCCGTCATCCGGGGGTCGACAAGATCGCCTTCACGGGGTCGACCGAAACAGGCGGCGAGATCATGCGGCTCGCCTCTGGCCCGATCAAGCGGATCACTCTCGAGCTCGGCGGCAAGAGCCCGAACCTCGTCTTCGCGGATGCGAATCTCGAAGATGCGATCCCGAGCTCGGTCTGGTCGATCTATTACTCCGCGGGACAGAGCTGCGAGGCGCGGTCGCGCGTGCTCGTCGAGCGGTCGATCTACGACGACTTCGTCTCCAGGTTCACGGCGTCCACGGAACGGCTGAAGGTCGGTGACCCGCTCGATCCCGACACGCAGGTCGGGTCGCTGATCTCACCCGAGCACCGAGACAAGGTGCACGGCCTGGTCGAGCAGGGTCGCGAAGAAGGTGCCGAGGTCGTCACCGGTGGCGCCGTCAGTGACGGGAAGGGCGCGTTCTACCCGCCCACGGTGCTCGCGCGGGTGGAGAGCTCGATGACCGTCGCCCAGGAGGAGATCTTCGGCCCGGTCGTGACCATGATCCCGTTCGAGGACGAGAAGGATGCGGTCCGGATCGCCAACGACGTGCGGTACGGCCTGATGGCGACCGTGTGGACCGGGGATCCGGCGCGGGGGCATCGTCTCGCGAGCCGGATCAAGGCCGGAACCGTCGGGATCAACGTCCCCTACACGGCGTTTCCCGGTATCCCGTTCGGCGGCTACAAGCAGTCCGGCTTCGGCCGCGAGCTCGGTCTCGAGACGCTCGAGCTCTACCTGGAGACGAAGAGCGTCCTCGTTTCCACGAGCCCGAAGCCCTTCAATCCGTTCGGCCTCTAGATGCTTGATCGGTAATTCACGGCGGGTGCCGTGATGACCGGGTAGGGACCGAAACGAAGGTGTCGAAGGTCGGCGCTGTCAATGCCCCGTCGACCTGGAGGCCAACAGTGCGCGCCGACCTCGACACCCTCTTGATCGCAGTTTATTGCGCCGCATGTGCGCTCTTTCCTGCCGACCCCAAGCCGCGCCGGGGCAGGCCGGAGAAGATCACCGACAACGAGCTCATCACCTTGATCGTCGCCCAGATGCTGCTCGGCCACCCAAGCGAGCGCGGCTTCCTGCCTGTGGCCGCTTGGCGGCTCGGCCATCTCTTCCCGCGGCTTCCGGCGCAGTCGACCTACAACGAGCGCTGCCGCCTGCTCGCACCCAAGCTGGTCGTGCTCTGGCGGGCGATCGCCCGCGAGCTGCCTGGCTTCAACGACGGCCTCTGTCTGCTCGACACGACGCCGCTGCCGTGTGGCCAGAGCACCGCCACCGTCACGCGCAGCGAGCTCGCGCCCTGGTGCGCGTTCGGCTGGAGCGCCGCCCATTCGCGCTACTTCTGGGGCATGCGCCTCGTGCTGCGCTGCGGGGCCGACGGCACCATCCGCGACTTCGACCTCGTGCCCGCGAATACGCCCGAGCGCGAGGCGGCGCTTGTCCTGCTCGAGCGCCAACCGCTTCAAGGCCAGCTCGTGATCTGCGACAAGGGCTTCGCCGGCGAAGAGTTCGAACAGGCCGTCGCCACGCTCGGCGCGATCGTCCTGCGCCCGAGCAGGGCAGACGAGCCCGAGCGACCGAGCCCGCCGATCGGCTTCATCCGCCAACGGATCGAGTCGATCGTGCAGACGCTCAAGGGCCAGCCTCGACCCGAGCACCACCTCGCCCGCACCCCGGCCGGCCTGCTCGCCCGCATCACAGCGCGCGTCCTTGCGCTCTGCGCAGCGATCCACCTCAACTGGCAGCTCGGCAAACCGAGCCGGGCGCTCACCGCCTACGCCCATTAATCGATCAAGCATCTAGTCCGCGCATCACGTTTCGTCTCCCGCGGCCGCCTCCTCGGGACCGAGCCTGTGGAAGAAACGTCACACCCTCGGCACGGTGTCCGACACCGGGACGTGGCCCACGTCGGCACGCCCAAAGCGGGATGATCGGGGCGTGCGGGTGCTCGAGCGCCTCGACGAGCTCTACTCCATCGGCGGAGGGGTCGGGGCGAACCGCGTCGGCGGAGGCGCAGGCGAGCAAGAGGCGCACGAACTCGCCGCCCGCTGGATGGAGGAGGCCGGGTTCCGGGTCGAGACCGACGGCATCGGCAACCTGATCGGCCGGCTGGGGAACGGGGAGATCTGGACGGGCTCGCATCTCGATTCCGTCCCGAGCGGAGGGAAGTTCGACGGAGCCCTGGGTGTGGTCGCCGGGATCGAGGCCGTCGAGCGCGTTGGCACCGGAGCGGTCGTCGTGTTTCGCGACGAGGAGCGCGGCTGCATCGGCAGCTCGGCATTCATCGAGCGTGGTGACCTTCCTCGCTGCTTCCTCGAGGTGCACATCGAGCAGGGTCCGGTTCTGGAACGCGCGGGCGTCCCACTCGGACTCGCCATGGGAATCGTCGGCATCGTGCGCGGCGAGCGCATCTTCGAGGGCCGCGCAGGCCACGCCGGGACAGTGCCGATGGATGGCCGCGCCGACGCCCTGGTTGCTGCCGCGGAATACGTCCTGCGCGTTCGTGACTCGGCTGCCGCGATCGAGGACGCCGTCGCCACGGTCGGACAGATCGACGTCGAGCCCGCAGCGGCCAACGTGATTCCGAGCCGCGTCCGCATCTCGGTCGACGCGCGCGCGCCCGATCGAGCGCGACTCGACCGCCTCGTCGCGGAGTTGGAGCTCGAGCGTCCGGACTTCCGCCTCGAACCCGTACCGATGGCGCGCGAACCGCTCGCCGCACTGCGCGCCGAGCTCGAGGCCCGCCGCCTCCCCGTCGTCGAGCTGCCCTCGGGCGCGGGTCACGACGCGGCTGTGCTGGCCGGTGCGGGCGTGCCGACGGCAATGCTCTTCGTACGCAGCTTGAACGGGGGCGTGAGCCATTCGCCCCTCGAGGAATCGGCTCCGGAAGACGTCGAGCTGGCTGTGGACGTCCTTGCGGCCGCTCTGGGCAGGCTTATTTCCGGCACCGACTAGGCAGCGCCCGCCGACCGTCCTATAGTCGCGGGCGCACGTCCCCGGCTCAGGAGAGAGGAAGAACATGAAGAAAAGGAAGTTCGCTCTCGCCGTGCCGCTCGCGCTCGCCGCCGCGTTGATCCTCGCGCTCGGCGTCTCGACCGGCTCGGCGAGAACGCAGAAGCAGTCCGCGGCGTTCAAGGCCGCGTGGATCTACGTCGGCCCGCACAACGACAACGGATGGTCTCAGGCTCATGACAAGGGACGCCTGTACGTCCAGAGCAAGCTCGGGTCGAGCGTCGAGACGACCTACAAGGAGAACGTTCCCGAAGGATCACAGGTCTCACAGGTGATCGAGAGTCTGATCCGGGACGGGAACAAGATCATCTTTGCGACGTCGTTCGGCTATCAGTCGGCGATGGTCGCAGCGGCGAAGAAGCATCCCGACGTGAAATTCGAAATGGCGACAGGAACTGCACAGTCGGCCAACATGGCGGAGTATTTCGGGGCAGGCGAGGACGCGATCTATCTCTCAGGGATGGCAGCCGGTGCGGCGACGAAAAGAGGCGTCATCGGCTACGTCGTCCCGTTCGCGACCCCGGAGGTGGTCCGGCATGCGAACGCGTTTGCGCTCGGCGCGCAGGCAACTCATCCGGGTGCGAGGATCAAGCTGATCTGGACGAACTCCTGGTTCGATCCGGGCAAGGAGACCAAGGCGGCGCAGAGCCTGCATGCGGGTGGTGCCGACGTCCTGGGGCAGAACGTCGACAGCCCCGCAACCGGCCAGTATGCAGAGAAGAAGGGCATTCCCTGGGTCGGCTACGACTCGGACGCACAGAAATTCGCGCCGAAGCAGTGGCTGACCGCGGCCGTCTACAACTGGGGGCCGTACTACCTCCGCAAGGTGAAGGCCGCCATGAACGGAACGTGGAAGACCAACTTCTACTACGGCACCCTCAAGGAAGGGTTCGTCACTCTGGCACCCTACGGTCCGAAGGTGAAAGCGAAGACGAAGGCTGCGATCGCGAAGAAGAGGGCTGCCCTGATCAAGGGCAAGTTCTACGAGTTCGCCGGTCCGCTCTACGACCAAAAAGGCAAGCTGCGCGTTCCGAAGGGAAAGCGGCTGTCGGTGAAACAGCTGTACGCGATGAACTGGCTCGTCAAGGGCGTCATCGGTAGCGCCAAGGGCTAACAACGCAGACGGCGGGGAAGCTGTGACTTCCCCGCCGTCCCCTGCCGTCGCACTGCGCGGGATCACGAAGCGCTTTCCCGCCGTCGTCGCGAACGATCACGTCGACTTCGAAGCCGCGATGGGTGAAGTGCATGCGCTGCTGGGTGAAAACGGCGCCGGCAAGACGACGCTGTCCAACATCCTCACGGGCCTCTACCGGCCGGACGAGGGAGAGATCCTCCTCTTCGGCCAGCGCGCAGAGTTCCAATCGCCGCGCGACGCGCTCGACGCCGGGATCGCGATGGTCCACCAGCACTTCCGCCTCGTGTCGCCGTTCACAGCCGCGGAGAACGTCGTCCTCGGCGACCACAGAGACATCGGGCGATCGTTTCTCCTCCGCCCTCGGGTGATCGAGCAACGCGTCAGGGAGCTCGCAGGGCGCTACGGGCTGGCCGTCGATCCCCGCGCCCGCATCTGGCAGCTCTCGGTCGGCGAGCAGCAGCGGGTCGAGATCCTCAAGGCGCTCTACCAGGATGCCCGCATCCTGATCCTCGACGAGCCGACCGCGGTTCTGACGCCGCAGGAGGCCGAAGCCCTCTTCGACACGATCCGCGCCATGGCGGCCGACGGGCGCACGGTGATCTTCATCTCGCACAAGCTCAACGAGGTCAAGGCGGTCGCCGACCGCGTGACCGTCCTGCGGCGGGGCCGCTCGCTGGCAACGGTCACCGCAGCCGAGGCGACGCCGCGCTCTCTCGCCGCACTCATGGTCGGCCGCGAGGTCGAGGTTGGCCGCCGCGACGAGGCTCGCGGCGCCACAGGCGACGCCGTGCTCGAGATCGACGGGCTCTGGGCCGACGGCGACCGCGGCGAGGCCGCGGTGAGGAACGCGAGCCTTACCGTTCGTGCGGGCGAGATCCTCGGCGTTGCGGGCGTTGCCGGCAACGGGCAGCGCGAGCTTGCCGAGGCGATCGCCGGCATGCGCCCGGCCACCGCGGGCTTCGTGCGCGTGCGCGGTCGCGGCCTGCGAAACGGCGACCCGCGCGCCGCGATCGCTGCGGGTGTGGCATACGTGCCCGAAGACCGTCTGGGTACCGGTGTAGCCCCCGGTCTCAGCCTCGCGTCGAACGTGGTGTTGAAGGCCTACCGGGAGCCGCACGTCTCCCGCGGCCCGCTCCTGCGGTTTCGGCGGATCCGCGAGCTCGCCAGCGGCGTGATCGATCGCTACGACGTCCGTACGTCCGGCCCACACGTGCCGGCCTGGCAGCTCTCCGGCGGAAACCTGCAGAAGGTCGTGCTTGCCCGGGAGTTCTCCGGCGATCCGGTTGTGCTCGTCGCCGCTGCGCCGACGCGTGGCCTGGACGTGTCGGGGATCGAAACCGTGCACGCGTATTTACGCGAGGCCGCTTCCCGCGGCCTGGGCGTCCTGCTGATCAGCGAGGACCTCGACGAGATCCTGGCTCTCGCGGACCGGATCGCCGTGATGTACGAGGGCTCGGTTGTCGGTGAGCGGGACGCCGGTCTCGCGACGGTGGAGGAACTCGGCCTGCTCATGGCCGGCGGCGAGAGCGCAGACTGATGCGGATCGAACGCCGCCTGCGGCAGCCCTGGTGGCTGACGGTCGTGGTACCGGTCGTCTCGATCCTCCTGGCCTTCGTCCTCTCCGCGATCGTCCTGCTCCTTACCGGCCACCCGCCGCTCAAGTCGTTCCACCGGCTGTTCGACGCGGCGTTCATCGCGAACGGCGCGCTCACCGAAACAGTGGTTTCGGCGACGCCGCTTGTCTTCACCGGACTCGCCGCCGCGGTGGCGTTCCGGATGAATCTCTTCAACATCGGCGGGGAGGGCCAACTCTACGGCGGCGCGATCACGGGCGCGACCGTCGGGCTGCTGCTCGCGGGCACGCCGTCACCACTCGTGATCGCGGGCATGATTCTGGCCGGCGCTGCGGGTGGAGCGTTCCTCGCGGCTATCCCTGCGGTGCTGCGCGCGTTCTTCTCGACGAACGAGATCATCACCTCGTTGATGCTCAACTACGTCGTCGGGTTGGTGCTCGAGTACCTCATCTTCGACAGCCACTCGTACCTGCGCGACACGACGGGCTTCGAGGCGAAGGTCTTTCCCCAGGGGAAGACGCTCCCCGACGAGGCCACCTGGTCGAGTTGGACGATCCACGGGCTCGTCTTGCCGCTTGGCTTCGTGCTCGCCGTCGTCCTGGCCGTCCTCGTCTGGATCCTGTACTCGCGGACGCGCTTTGGGTTCGAGGTGCAGGTGATCGGCGACTCCCCACGCGCCGGTCGCTACGCCGGGATGCGCACGCGGCGCAAGATCCTCGCGGTCATGTGCCTGTCCGGCGCGATTGCAGGACTCGGAGGCGCCAGCCAGACCGGCGACTTCCAACACCAGCTCGATCCGCGTGCGCTTCGCCAGGCCAACTTCGGCTACACGGGCATCGTTGTCGCCGCGCTGGCGCGCTACAACCCGTTCGCCGTGGTGCTCGTTGCGCTGCTGCTCGGCGGTCTGACAAATGCGGGCTTCACGCTCCAGGGCGCCGATTTCCCGTCTGGGCTCGTTGGCGTCATGCAGGGTCTGATTCTGTTCTGCGCGCTCGGCGGTGAGCTGTTCGTGCGCTACCGCGTGAGGTTTGCGTGGTGAACAACAGCCTCGTCGTGGTAGTGCTTGCTTCGGGCGTCCTCTACGGCACGCCTTTGCTCTACGGCGCGCTCGGAGAGCTGCTCGCGGAGCGGTCGGGCGTCCTCAACCTTGGCGTCGAGGGGATGATGTTGATGGGTGCGGTCATGGGCTTCTGGGCGGTCGAGCGCGTCGACGGCCCCAAGGCGCTCGTGCTAGCGGTAGCAGTCGGCGTCGCGGCGCTCGCTGGGGCCGTGATGGCGGCGATTCATGCCTTTCTGGTGATCACGTTGCGTGCGAATCAAATCGTGTCGGGGCTCGCGCTGACGATCTTCGCCGGTGCAGCGGGCCTGTCGTCCTATCTCGGCAACGACCTGCACCTGTCCGGTAAGCCCGCGAGGTATCAGTTCCAGGAGATTCTCCCCAGCTCGCTGCAGAAACTGCCGGTGATCGGGCCGATCGTCTTCGGCCAGTCCTTGCTCGTGTATGCGTCCTGGATCTGCGTCCTGCTCGCGACGCTGTACCTCACTCGGACGCGGCTGGGGCTCAACCTGCGCGCTGTCGGCGAGTCGCCGGCGGCGGCAGACGCGATGGGGGTGAGCGTGTCGAGGTACCGCTACGCGCACACGCTCGCCGGCGGCGCGTTCGCCGGCGTCGGCGGGGCCGCGTTCAGCCTCTCGATCACCCCGCAGTGGGTGGACGGGTTGACGCAGGGCGCCGGCTGGATCGCGATCGCGCTTGTCATCTTCGCCTTCTGGCGGCCGACGCTCTGCCTGCTCGGCGCGTACCTCTTC
>VAWR01000003.1 GCA_005885245.1 Actinomycetota bacterium
CACGTGCACGAAATCAGGGGTGATGTAGTCGAGGATGCGCTGGTAGTGCGTGATCACGAGCGCGCCCATGTCCGGCCCCACGAGCTCCTTCACGCCCGATGCGACGATCTTGAGCGCATCGATGTCGAGACCCGAATCCGTCTCGTCGAGGATCGCGATCCGCGGCTTCAGCATCGCCATCTGCAGGATCTCGACCCGCTTCTTCTCGCCGCCGGAGAAACCGTCGTTCAGATAGCGCGATGCGAGCTCACGCGAGACCTTGAGGCGATCCATCTGCGCCAGGAGCTCCTTCCGGAACTCCGGAATCGCGACGGGGTCGTCCTCGCCGCCTGCCTTCGCCTTCCGGATCGCGTTGATCGCGCTCCTCAGGAAGCTCGTGACCGTGACGCCCGGAACCGCATGCGGATACTGGAAAGCGAGGAAGAGGCCGCGCTGTGCCCGCTCGTCGGCCGCCAGCTCGAGGATGTTCTCGCCCTCGAACAGGATCTCGCCCTCGGTGATCTCGTAGGCGGGATGGCCCATCAGCGCGTACGCCAGCGTGGACTTCCCGGACCCGTTCGGGCCCATGACGGCATGCACTTCGTTCGGGCTGACGGCGAGGTCGACTCCCTTCACGATCTCGGTGCCGTCCTCGAGGGCGACGTGCAGATTCTTGAGCTCTAGTAACGCCATTTTCCCCTTCTCCCGTGCCAGTTTTTCAGCCTGACTCGGGCGTACTTTGTTACAGCCAGTTGCTAGATGACAAGCGGCCTGAGCGGCCCGCTAGTAGCCCCGCCATGGTACCCAATGCCAGGCCGGCCCCGATCAGCCGGCGCTGGAGGCGAAACCAGGTCCAGGCGGTGGAATCGCGGGAGCGCCCGTCGAAGCGGCCATGCGCGCCGGGGTCGCCTGGGAGCGGCTCGAAGAGGTTGTCGGGCGAATCGACGGGCTTGGGCTGATCCGTGTGCTGAGCCTTCCAGCCGTTCCGTCGCAGTACTAGGTCGGCGGTGCGGGGCGAGAGCTTCTGGCCCCAGAGCGCCTTCTGAGCTCCCCAGCCGAGCGTGAGCTCGCGCTCCGGTCGCTCGCAGCAACGGACCACAGCGGCTGCGAAGGGCTCCGGCTCGTAGATCGGGGGCACGGGCTGGGGTTGAAACCCCATCTTCTGGCGGGCACGGTCGAACTGCGGCGTGTTGATCGCTCCGGGGAGGACGACGCACACGTCGACGCCGGCACGCTCCTTCTGCAGCTCCACTCGTGCGCACTCGAAGAACGTGCGCAGCGCTGCTTTCGTCGAGCAGTAGGCAGCCTGCAAAGGGATGCCGCGATACGACAGAGCGGAAGCGATCTGGATGAACGTGCCCTGCGAGTCCCGCAGATGCGGCAGCGCGGCCCAGTAGCCGTAGACGCCGCCGAAGAAGTTAACGTCGAAGACGCGCCGGAGCTCCTCGTCTTCCAGCAGATGCGCGTCCGCGTAGACGGTCACCATTGCGTTCGCGACGTAGGTATCGAGGTGGCCGAAGCGCTCGATCGCGGCCGCGACCAGCCGTTCCACCTGGTTCCTATCCGCCACGTCGGTCTCGAGCGCGAGACCCTCGCTGCCCGCCGCCTCGATGTCCTCGAGCGAGCCGGCCAGCGCCTCGGGCGTCCTTGCGCCGACGACGATCTTGGCCCCCTTGCTGGCCGCTTCCGTGGCGATCGCGCGCCCGAGGCCGTACGAGCCGCCGCCGATCACGATCACCTGCTCGGAAAGGACCTTCTTGCGCGGCATCCCGCCGATCGTCTTTCCCGCACCCGGCCCTCCAAACCCGCTACCCTGATGCCATGCCGAACATCGGCACAGGCGAGATCATCCTGCTGCTGTTGCTGGCGCTGTTGCTCTTTGGAGCAAAGCGTCTCCCAGAGATCGGCCGTTCTCTCGGTCGCGGAATGCGCGAGTTCAAGGACTCCGTCACCGGAAAGGACGACGAGGAGCGCGCCGAGCTTCCGGTCGGAACGCAGGACACGACGACGCCCACACCTCCGCGCGAGCGCGACACCGTCCCCTAGGCCATGATCGGGCGGCTGCCGCGGCGATTGCGCCACGGCGAGGAGGCAACGCTCGTCGAGCATCTGGACGAGCTGAGGACACGAATCTTCGTGTCGCTTGGCGCCCTCCTCATCGGACTCGCAGTCGGCTTCGTCATCCACCACCAGCTCATCCACTGGCTCAACCGGCCACTTCCCGAGGGCCGCGTGGGTCGCCCGCTTACGTTCGGAGTCGCGGAACCGTTCCTGACGTCCTTCAAGATCAGCCTGTTCGCCGGCTTTCTGTTCGCGCTGCCGGTGATCCTCTGGCAGCTCTGGGGCTTTCTCGCTCCGGCTGTCGACGAGCGCAGCCAGCGTCGGGTTCTCTACTTCGTGTTCCTTGCGACGGCTCTGCTCTGTGCGGGCATCGTCTTCGGCTACTTCGTCGCGCTGCCGGCTGCGGTCCACTACCTCACGAACTTCGACAAGTCTCTCTACGACATCAGGATCCGCGCCAAGGACTACTACTCGTTCGCGACAATGGTCATGCTCTCGATGGCTCTCGTCTTCGAGCTCCCGATCTTCATCCTCGCCCTCGTCCGGCTCGGCATCCTGACCTCGAGCCGGCTGCGCAAGGAGCGCAGGATGGGCTACTTCATCGTTGCTGCGATCGCCGTCGCGCTGCCGGGGGTCGATCCGTTCACCACGATCATCGAAGCCATTCCACTGCTGATCCTCTTCGAGGCATCGATCTGGCTGTCCGTGCTCATGGAGCGGCGGGTCCCGGGCGGGGAACCGGCTAGCCTTACCGATCCGTGAACGGGGTGCTCTCCGCCGACTGGGTCCTGCCGATCGAGGGCCCGCCGATCGAGCAGGGAGCCGTGGCGATCGAGGACGGTCGCATAGCCGCGGTCGGGACGAGCGCCGAGCTCGGTCCGGGTACGCGCCTCGAGGACTCGGCAATCGTCCCCGGCTTCATCAACGCGCACTCCCATCTCGAATATGCGGTCTATGCCGGTTTTGGCGATTCGCTCACCGATTTCGCGGAATGGATCCGGCTGCATACCGAACGGAAGCACCGGATCGGGTGGGAGGACTACGTTGCGATCGCACGTCTCGGGGCGGCCGAGTGCCTGCGCTCCGGCATCACCACGGTCGGGGACTGCAGTTTCAGCGGTGCTGCGGCAGTAGCGATCGATGAGCTCGGGCTGCGCGGCATCGCCTATTTGGAGGTGTTCGGCGCCGAGCCCGCCGACGCCTTGGAGCAGTTCGACGAGCTTCGGTTCCGCGCCGCCGACCATTTCAACGACCGCGTCCTCCTGGGCGTCTCTCCGCACGCGCCCTACAGCATCTCCCCGGCGGTCTACCGGGTCTGCACCGAGCTCAGCCTGCCTCTTGCGACGCACATCTCCGAGAGCGAATCGGAGGTGCGCTATCTGCTCGATCGGGGCGGGGCGTGGGAGGGGATCGCCTGGTTGGTCGACCCGCCCAGGACGACGGGGACCCGTCTCCTCGCGGACGAGGGACTACTGGGGCCGCACGTCCTTGCCGCTCATTGCGTGGTCGTCGAGCCGGACGAGATCGAGCTGCTCGCGAAGTACGGCGTCGCCGTGGCGCATTGCCCGCGCTCGAATGCCTACGTCGGGTGCGGCATCGCGCCGCTCCGCGAGTTGCGTGACGCAGGTCTGCGGGTGGGTGTCGGCACGGACGGCGTCTCGTCGACCCCGTCGCATGACTTCTTCGATGAGCTCCGCGCAGTCGTGATGATGGCGCGCGCCCGTGAGCGGAGACCCGATGCGATGACCGCCACTGAGGCGCTCGAGCTCGGCACGCTTGGTGGAGCGCAGGCACTCGGCCTCGACTCGGAGGTCGGCTCCCTCGTGCCCGGGAAGCGCGCAGATCTCGCGGTCGTCTCCCTCGCCGGCTCTTCGTATCTACCCTGGGAGGACCCCGCCGGCGCTGTCGTCTTCGGCGGGTCGCCCGACCGCGTGGTTGCGACGTACGTGGGTGGGGAACTGCGTTACGAGAGAGGAGGGATGGATTGGCAAGAGCTGACCGCCGCCGCGCGCAGCGCGAGGCGCGCCATGCTCGCCCCGCCGGCCGTAAGGCCGGTGGCGGCTCCGCACGCGTAGCCGAGAGCACGATGTTCTTCCCGCGCCTGCGGAGTCAGGCGAAGTGGGCGTTCGTGTTCCTCATCCTCATCTTCGGGGGCGGGTTCGTCTTCCTCGGGGTCGGCTCCGGCGGTCTCGACCTCGGCCAGCTGATTCGCGACGCCTTCGGACGGAGCAGCAGTTCCGGCACGTCCGTCTCGAAGGCGCAGGGCGAGGTGCGCAAGCATCCTCTGGATGCCGTCGCCCGCAAGGATCTGGCGAGTGCGCTCGAGAAGAAGGGGCGCGTAGGCGAGGCGATCACCGCCTGGACGCAGTACAGCAAGCTCCGCCCGAAGGACGTGAACGCACTCCGACATCTCGCCCAGCTCGAGCTCGGCCAGGCGGATAGCAGGCCCAGCTCGCTTCGCTCGCGCAGCAGGATGCCGGCGCCGGCTCGGCCTTCACGCCCACGAACGGGAAGTTCACACAGGCACTCGGCCAGGACCCGATTTCCTCCGCGATGTCCACGAAGGCGAGCATTCAGCTGCAGGAGGCATCGAGCAAGTACCAGGCCGCGGCGTCTCAGGCCATCGCGACCTACAAGCAGATCGTCAAGCTGCGTCCCGACGACCAGCAGGCCGTGTTCTCGCTCGCCCAGGCGGCCGACACGTTGCGGCAGACGCCTGTGGCGATCAGCGCATACAAGCGCCTTCTCAAGTTCAAGCTCGATCCGACCACCGCCGCTCAGATCCGGGCCCGGATCAAGACGTTGCAGGGATCGGCCGGGGGTTAGACTCCGCGAGGCCTTCGACCCAGCGACCCGGGGGGACGATGAACTTCGACATCAAGACGGAGCAGTTGGGAGACGACGCCTACGTGATCTCGCTTGCCGGCGAGGTCGACCTGTACACCGCGCCCGAGTTCAAGCAGCAGCTCCTCGAGGTCATCGGCCAGGGTGGCAAGCAGGTGATCGTCGACTTCAGCGACACGACGTTCATCGACTCGACCACGCTCGGCGTCCTTGTCGGAGGTGTCAAGCGCCTGCGCACCAACGAAGGCCAGCTGTCGCTCGTCTGCAGCGACCGCAACATCACCAAGATCTTCGAGATCACCGGGCTCGACCGCGTGTTCACGATCTATCCGACGCGTTCCGAGGCCGTCGCCAAGGTGAAGTCGCCCGACCAGCCCCCCGCGTAGGGACACTAATTGCTGCGCAAGCTTTCAGCAGCCGCCGGGGGGGTGGCTGTCGTCCTGATCCTCGCGGCGTGCGGGACAGGGGGTCCCGTCAGCGGGGCTCCTGCCGACAAGGAGCACGGGCGGAAGCTGTTCCAGAACGTCTGCGCCGGTTGCCATACGCTCGCCGCGGCGGGAGCGCGAGGGAAGGTCGGGCCGAACCTCGACGACTCTTTCGCCCAGGCCCGGTCCGAAGGGTTCAAGGAGTCGGCGATCCTTGACATCGTCCACGATCAGATCAAGTTTCCCGGCCAGTATCCGGTGCAGCAGAACAACCCCGATTTCCTCACGGCCAACATGCCCGCGAATCTGGTGAAGGGTCAAGACGCCATCGATGTCGCGGCATTCGTTGCGGCGAACGCCGGCCTGAAGCCATTCGCCGCGACGATCGTGGTCACGGGGACGAACGGCAAGCAGATCTTCGTGGCGGAGTGCGGCGGCTGCCATACCCTTGCAGCCGCGGGGACGACCGGCACGAGAGGGCCGAAGCTCGACGCGCTCAAGCCTCCGTTCCCCGTCGTGAAGAATCAGGTGATCCACGGCGGCGCGGTCATGCCGGCCTTCAAGGGCGTTCTCAAGGACGCGCAGATCAACGCCGTCGCGAAGTACGTCGCAGAGCACGCCGGCCAAAAGTGACGAAGTCCGGCACGCGCTGCGCGTGCGCCATGAAGACTCCGTCCCTCACTCTTGGGTTCGGCCGCACCGGGCACCGCGGGCAACGCCCACGGTGCCGGCGCCTCTCTTGAGCATCGACCTCGATAGCTTTGTGAACCTCGGGCAGGGTCGGTTTCCTGGGCTCCTTGGGATCGAGGTTGAGGCGATCGAGGTCGGCCGTGTGCACATGCGGCTTTCGCTGCGGGACGAGCTCCTCGCTCCCAACGGCTACCTGCACGCGGGGACAGTCGTCGGGCTCGCGGACTCGGCTTGCGGTTATGGCTGCATTGCGTCGCTGCCGGACGGCGCGTACGGCTTCACGACGATCGAGCTGAAGACGAACTTCCTGGGCACCGCGCTGGAGGGAACGCTCTCCTGCGCGTCCGAACTGATCCACGGCGGCCGCACGACACAGGTGTGGGACGCAACGGTCACGAACGAGGCGGGCAAGAAGCTGGCCCTCTTCCGCTGCACGCAGCTCCTGCTCTATCCGTAGCCGAACCGAGCTTGTGGCTCTGAGCCACTTGCTGCGGCGGCGAGCCGATTCGCCGCGCTTGCACCGGCATGACACCGACTTAGTGGCTCAGAGCCACTAAGTCAGTTCGGCCTGCTCGCGTTCCAGGTCGACGACGACGTGCGTGATCGGCACCGGGAAGCGCTCGCGCGCCTTCTCGACGACGCCTCGCTCCAGCCAGTTGGAACGTCCCTGGGGATGCGTCGAGATGATGATCTCGTCCGCGCCGAACGTGCGGAGTGCGTCCTCCATCGCCTGCAGTGGATCGCCGTCGCCGACCTCGCCCCGCGCCTCGACTCCTGCCTCGGCCAGCTGCGCGAGGCTCGTGTCGAGCCGCTGTTGCGCTGCGGCCCGCGCGTCGTCCTCGTCGGAGACCCAGTGCTTGAGCGGCGAGTTGAGCGCGGGCGTGACCACCAGGACCTCCTCGCGCACGTCGAGGCTTCGCTCCAGGATCATCGAGCGCAGGGTGTGCCCGCCGACCGTCTCGTTCGCGACTACGAGAATGCGGCGCTCGCCTGCCGCGTGCGGTCGCGGCGTCGTCCGTTCGGGTCGCTCCTCGCGACGGGCGTGCGCCCACCACGCGACGACGACCGCGCTCAGAAAGAGGAAGACGCCCAACCCGACCCATTTGCCGCCGGCGACGGAGGCGATCACGATCGCTCCGAAATAGCCGATCGACGCGATCAGGAACTTGAACGCCTCGGCTTCGCTGCGGAGTGGGTTGATCATGAATGGTCTGGCCAGACCATCAGATCAGGTAGACAGTCGAGTAGACGACGATCCACATGACGTCCACGAAGTGCCAGTAGATCCCTCCGATCTCGACACCGTGGTGGTGCTCCGGCGAGAAATGGCCGCGGAACGCGCGGATCGTCATGAAGAGGAGGATCGAGAGGCCGACGAAGACGTGAGCCCCGTGCAGGCCCGTCAGGCAGTAGAAGATCGTGCCGAACGCGCCGTCGTGCGGGGCGAACCCGACCCGCGAGTACTCGCGCGCCTGGGTCAGCAGGAAGACGAGCCCCATGAGGAAAGTCAGGAGCAGTCCGGCCTGCAGGCCTGCACGATTCCCGCGTTTGATCGATTGCAGTGCCCAGTGCATGGTGAAGCTGGAGGTCACGAGGATCGCGGTGTTCACCCCGGCGACGAAGACCGGCAGCTCGAACGGATGCGGCGGCCAGTCGATCCCGTTCACAACGCGGACGAAGAAGTACGCCGTGAAGAAGGAGCCGAAGAGCATGATCTCGGACGCGATGAAGAGGAGCATCCCGAGCACTGACGCGCTGACGCGCGAGCTCTGGTTGGCGATCGGCGGCCCGTGGTGCGCTTCAGCGTGCGCGGCGGCCACTACGCGGGAACACCTCCTTCGACCTCGTCCGGCTGGAAGACGACGTGCTCCACCGGTAGCTTCGTCTCGTCGTGGAGCCGCTGGATGAGGTTCTTCCTCAGCCACGGCGACCGGGATGGTGCAAAGGTCGAGACGATGATCTCGTCGACGCGCTCCTCGCCAATCGCCTCCATCGCGGCGGTGAACGGATCCGGGTGAGACACCTGGCCGTGCGCGTCGATTCCCCCGCCGCGCAGCTCGCCGAGTGCTCGTCTGAGCCGCCGCTCCGCCTCCGGATGTTCTCCCTTCGTCGGATCGCTCTGAGGCGAGATGATCAGGAAGCTCGCCTTCCCGCGGGCGGCCCGCTCCCGGATTCGCTCCAGGAGGGCCTTGCCGACCACCGTTTCATTTGCCAGGACGAGCACGTTCCTCTGCCCGGTTTCCGCAGCCACGTCGACGACCACGTGCTCCAGGGGGATGCTGCCGGCGCTGTCCCGGAGGCGATCGACGACGTTCTTACGCAGCCAGCCCGACTTCTGCTGTGGATGCGTGGCGAGGACGATCTCGTCCACCGGAGGGTCGAGCTGCGCGAGCGCGTCGCGGACGGCGGTGACCGGATCGCTCTCGACCACGATTCCGTGTGCGGGGATGCCTTCGTCGCGGAGCATCGTCAACGTGCGATCGAGTCGCCTCCCGGCCGCTGCGCGGCGAGTGTCCTCGTAGACCACGTAGCCGCGTTCGGGCTGGTTGACCGGGCTGATGACCGTGACCCGAAGATCGCCGTCCTTCCGGCGCTCGACCGCCTCGATCAGCGCGCGACCGGTGACCGTCTCGTTGGCGACGACGAGAAGATGCATCAGCGTGACCTGACCTCGGTCTCGGTCGCCGCGCGGTCGCCGTTCAGGACGGCGTGCCGCGCACCCGGGACTCCGTACTCGTACGGGTTGCCGACGACTTGCGGGATCTCGTCGAAGTTGAAGATCGGGGGCGGCGAGGACACCTGCCATTCCAGGGTCAGCGAGCGCCAGGGGTTGGCCTCGGCGGGCGCGCCGCGGCGCATGCTCGTGACCATGTTGTAGAGGAAGACGATCGTCGAAGCGCCGAGCGCAAACGACGCGATCGAGATGAACAGGTTCCAGTTCGCGAACTGGGGCGCGTAGTCAGAGACACGACGCGGCATTCCCTGGGTGCCGATCAGATGCATCGGGAAGAAGGTGAGGTTGAAGCCGACGAAGGTCAACCAGAAATGCAGCTTGCCGAGCTTCTCGTTGTACTGGCGGCCTGTCATCTTCGGGAACCAGTAGTAGATACCGGCGAAGATCGTGAACAGCGAGCCGCCGAAGAGCACGTAGTGAATGTGCGCTACGACGAAGTACGTGTCGCTGACGTGGATGTCGATCGGCACCGCGCCGAGATAGATCCCGGACAGCCCGCCGATCACGAACATCGAGACGAAGCCGACGGCCCATAACATCGGTGTGGCGAAGTTGAGCTTCCCTTCCCAGATCGTTGCCAGCCATGAGAACACCTTGATCCCGGTGGGAACGGCGATCATCAGGGTCGTGATCATCATCGGGACGCGCAGCCACGGCGCCATTCCGGAGACGAACATGTGGTGCGCCCAGACCGAGAAGCCGAGCACGAGGATGGCCATCAGCGACAGGGCCATCAGCCGGTAGCCGAAGATCGGCTTGCGGCTCATCGCCGAGATCACCTCCGAGGCGATTCCGAAGCCGGGCAGCATCATGATGTACACGGCCGGGTGCGAGTAGAACCAGAAGATGTGCTGGTACCCGAGGGGGTAGCCGCCGCCCGCGACGTCGAAGAAGTGCGTGTGCATGACGCGGTCGAACATGACGAAGAACTGCGAACCTGCGATGAACGGCGTGGCAATCACGACCAGGAGCGACGTCGTGAAGTTCGCCCACACGAGGAGCGGCATGCGCCAGAACGTCATGCCGGGCGCGCGCATCGTGATGATCGTGACCAGGAAGTTGAGGGCGGTCATGATCGAGCTCGCGCCGGCCCACTGCACACCCATGTTGAAGAAGATCGTCCCCAGCGGCTGGTGGATGGAGAGCGGTGCGTAGCCCGTCCAGCCGGCGGCGAACGCCCCGCCGGGGACGAGGAAGCTCGAGAGCATCATGATCCCGGCGATCGGCAGAAGCCAGTAGGACAGAGCGTTCAGTCGCGGAAACGCCATGTCCGGGGCGCCCAGCATGAGTGGCACCACGAAGTTCGCGAGCCCGGCGAAGGCCGGAATCACGAACAGGAAGATCATCAGCGACGCGTGGACCGAGAACAGGCCGTTGTAGGTCTGGTTGTCGAAGAACTGCATGCCGGGCTTCGCCAGCTCGGCGCGCACGAGCATCGCGAGCAGCCCGCCGGCGAGGAAGAAGAAGATGGTGGTGGTCAGGTACTGGATCCCGATCACCTTGTGGTCGGTGTTGACCCGGAAGTAGTCGCGCCAGCTGTAGGCGCCGTGCCCGGAGTGGTCCTCCGGTTTGGTCGGCGACCCGATCGCGTAGCGCACCCAGTAGTCGAAGGCGCCGATGCCGGCGAGGAAGCCGATCGGCCCGGCGATGAGAGCGCCGACCAGGACGATGATCTCGCCGAACCAGATCGGCTGCCAGCCGCCCCACCACCGGCAGAGCACGACGATGCCACAGCCGATCCCGAAGAAGAGCGGCGCCATCCAGGCCGCGCGCAACAGGCCGGGATACAACAGCCGGCGCCAGCCGCGTGGCGGCGGAGCCGGGCCCTGCCTGCCCGGGTGCGCCTCGTGCTCGTGAGTCAGGGTCGTCATGCGCCCTTCCTGCTCGCCCACTTGTCGAACGCCGCGGGCTCCATCACGACGACGCGCGAGCGCATGAGCGCGTGTCCGAGCCCGCACAGCTCGGTGCAAATCAGGGGATACGTGCCGACCTTGTTCGGCGTGATGTGCAGCGTCGGGGTCAGCCCGGGCACGAGGTCCTGTTTCTGCCTGAACTCAGGGACCCAGAAGGAGTGGATCACGTCCTTCGAGTGCCCTTCGAGCACGACCGAACGGTTGACCGGCAGCCGCAGGACGTCCGACTTCTTGTCGCCGTAGCCGGGATAGCTGAAGCTCCAGAAGAACTGCTGCGCGTAGACGTTGACGCGCAAGGGGTTCGCGCCGGCGGCGTCGTCCTTGGCCAGGACGATCGCGCTGACGATCGCGATCGCCGTGACCAGCAGCGCCGGCACGGCGGTCCAGGCGATCTCCAGGCCCGTGTGCCCGTGGATGGGCGGCCCGTCCGAGTCGTCGTCCGGCTTGACGCGGAACTTCCAGACGGAATACACGCTGACCGCCGCGACGATCGAGAAGACGAAGATGCAGATTCCGGTGACGAACCAGAAGACGAAGTCGATCCGGCCCGCCTCGCGCGAAGCCGAGCTGGGCAGCCAGTTGGGTATCAGCGCGACGGCGGACGCGACTGCGCCGGCCAGGACGCCGATCACGATCAGCTGGACGATCGAGCCCCTCCGCACGGACGCCGCCGAATCTACTTGACGCAGCAGGTGCGGTGCAGCGGTTTCGGCCTGGTCGGGATGGGAACTTGGTGCGTGGAATCACCAAGGAGGCTGAATGGGACTCGGAGTTGGAATCTTCCTCATCGCCGTCGGTGCGATCCTGGCGTTCGCGGTCAACAGCACCTCGGGCGCCGTGGACATCCACACCGTCGGCTGGATCCTGATGGGAGTCGGGCTGGCGAGCATCCTGCTCGCGATGCTCTTCTGGCAGTCCTGGGCGGGTCCGGGCTACTGGTCGCGACGCCGGACGTACATCGACGAAGGCCCTCCGGCGGGACCAGCAGGACGCCCGTATTGATTGTCGCGAGACGGCCCTCGGGCCGTCTCGCCGCATTTGCCCCTAGGTAGCTCTCAGACGGCGACCGGCAGCTCGGCCACGAATTTGGATCCGCCGGTCCCGCTCGACTCGACCCAGATGCGTCCTCCCATCCGTTCGAGCAATTCCCGGCTGATGTAGAGCCCGAGCCCGGTCCCGCCGACCCCGCGCGTGAGATCGGGATCGAGGCGATAGAACTTTTCGAAGATCCTGCGGTGCTCGGTCGGCGGCACTCCGAGGCCTTCGTCGCTGACGGCGAAGCGGAGGAGAGGTCCTTCGAGGGTGATCTCGAGGAGGACCGTGCCGCCGTCCGGCGAGTATTTGACGGCATTGTCGACGAGGTTCGTCAAGACCTGTCGGGCCTTGTCCGGGTCCGCAGCGATCAGTGGTGTCGCTTCCGGCGCCTCGAGCTCGAACTCGATGCTCGGCGGAGCGTAGTGGCGTGCTGCGTCCAGCACGCTTCCGGCGAGCTCGACGCCGTCGCAGCGCTCGATCGTGGTGTGCATCGTCCCTGACTCCAGCCTGCTCGCCCAGAGGATGTCGTTGACGATGCGGGCGAGCCGGTCCGACTCGCTTGCGATCACCTCGAGCAACCCGCTTCGCTGGGGCTCGCCGAGCGGTACGTCCTCGCGGCGAAGCGTGAGCGCGGCGCCGTAGATGGCGGCGAGCGGCGTGCGCAGCTCGTGCGACACGGTCGAGACGAAGTCCGACTTGAGAGTCTCGACGGCCCGCTCGGCGGTGAGGTCACGGAACGCGAAGACCGTTCCGTCCTCGAAACCCACGGCGGTGATCGACAACCAGAGTTCCCGACCGTTGATCTCGACTGGTTGCGTCTGCGGGCGCAGCGCGCCGGTCTCCGCGAGGTTTCCGATCTGCGGCCAGGACACGAAGACGTCGTCGGCGCGGCAACCGAGTGTCTCGGCGGCCGTGAGCCCAGTCATGTGTTCGATCGCCGGATTCCAGAGACGGATGATCCCGTCCCGTTCGACGAGTACGACACCGTCGGCGACATGCTCGACTACGAGGGCGGCTCGCGCGCGTTCCTCTGCCTCGCGGTAGAGGCGCGCGTTGTCGACCGCGACGGCTGCGCGCCGCGCCAGGTGCATGGCGAAGTCGAGATCGTCCTCGTCGTAGAGCCGAGCCGGATCTGCCGAGACGAGCATGAGCGCGCCGAAGGTTCGAGCGGCGGCGGTGAGCGGGACGACCATCGCCGACTCCATCCCGAGCTCGTGCAGGATCCGGTAGTGCTCGGCGTCCTTCGTCGACGAGACGAGGAGCTCGTCCGAGATCGTCCGGTAGAGCGCGGCCTCACCTGTCCGGACGACGCGCGCAGTCCCTTCCGACTCGTCCCGCTCGGGAGCGTAGAGCTGCTTCGACCTCTCTCCCCAGATCGCCTTGGCCGGATCCTTGTGCACCACCTCGAGGCGCCTGAACCGGCCGTCGTCGTCGAGGACGTCGACGGCGTACCAGTCTGCGAAGTCGGGAACGAGGAGCGAAGCGAGCTCGGCAAGGGTGGTCTCGTAGTCGAGCGTCGAAGCGAGCCGCTCGCTCGCCTCCGCGAGCACCGACAGGCGCGCGCCGACAGCCTCCACTGCTGCCCGCGCACGCTCTCGCTCCGTCACATCGGTGATCACGACCCCGACTCCGATCGGCTCCTCCGACATGGTCCGCACCGGGTAGTAGCTGACGAGTGAGTCACGCGTCTCACCGGTAGAGCCGGGAAGCTCGCGGTGCACGTGCTGGTCGAGGATCGGCTCTCCGGACTCGAGTACCCGGCGATGCAGCGGCTCGATCTCGCTCGCGACCTCGTCGCCGAGGACGTCCCTCAAGGTCCGACCGAAGTGCTCGTCTGCAGGGAGGCCGTTCATCCTGGCGAGGGCCTCGTTCACGCGAACGTACCGAAAGGCCGTGTCCATTAGCGCCATGCCGACCGGAGCGGCGGCGAAGACGGAGTCGAGTACGGCGAGCGACTCGCGCGCCTGCACGCGGGCGGCGTCCGCTCCGCGGAAGAGGAGTGCGTTGTCGACCGCGATCGCGGCGTGGCGCGCGAGATCCAGTGCAGTCGCAAGCTGAGCCTCGCCGTACCGGCGCCCGCGCTCCGCGAGGACGAAGGTGATCGCGCCGAGGGCCCGGTCTCGCGCGACGAGCGGCACGCACAGAGACGACTTGAGACCGAGCTCCTGCAGGATCTCGTGCAGTTCCGGCCTCTCGGCGACCGCTACGCGGAGCAGGTCCTCGGGGATCTCGCTGAGGAGCTGCGGCTGCAGCGTGCGGATGACATTTGCTACGCCGTACGGGGCATTCGGGTCCGGCGGATACTTCTCGGCCAGCTCCTTCGCCCATCGGACCTTGTCCGGATCGACGTGCGCGACGGCCAGGCGCTCGATCGAGCCGTCCCGTGCGACCATGTCGATTGCACACCAGTCGGCGAACCCCGGCACGGCGAGACTGGCCAGGTTCGAGAGAGTCGTCTCGTAGTCCAGTGACGAGGCGAGGAGCTCGCTCGCCTCGGCGACGAACGTCCGGTCGATCGCCAACTGCCGTTGCTCCTGGTAGAGCTGGGCCGTGCCCATTGCCGCCGCAGCGAGGTTCGCCAGCAGCAACGCCGAGCTCTTCTCGGCCTCCGTCAAGGCGTGCGGCGCGCGGTAGTAGAACGCGAGCGTTCCGAGGACGTGCTCGCCGTAGCGGAGCGGGAGCGCCATCATCGAGCGCGTGCCTTCAGCGGCGTGCGCTCGACGGTGCTCCGGCGTCAGCCAGTCCGTGGTCGCGATGTCCTCCGCGATGATCGGAGCGTCGAGCGGGACGGTTGCGTGCTGGCCGCGGATTGCTTCGACGGCACTGGCGACGTACTCGTCGGACAGGCCCGAGTGCGCTGCGACCCGCCAGGAATCGGCTGCCGCGTCGTAGTGCCAGAGGGCATGGGCATCGGCAGCGAGCGTCCGCTGGGCGAGGGCGAGCACTCTCGGCAACATCGCCTCGACGTCGAGCGATCCGAGGATCGTCGAGGAGGCCTCCAGCAGCAGTCGCAGACGGTCGAGCTCCTCGGCAAATGGCCGCTCGGCATCGACTGGCGCTCGACGTTCGACGTCCTGAGTAGCCATTGAACCCCCGGGTTGGGCGAGCCTTCTGACTGTACTCCGCGTAGGCGCGAATTACTTACCGCCACGCGAAGACAGAATCGGCACGGTCAAGCCTTTGCGTTAGGGCCAGCGACCTCCCGCCGCCGATGCCGGCTCAGCCGGCGTCGGCCGCTACCCAAACGCGAGGTGGGCGGAACCGAACGTTGCGCAAACCATCCAACCCTGGCTGCTGGCTCCTCAACGCTGGAGTAGCCAGGTCGTGCTGCCGGGCAGCTCACTCGTCGCGATAGGCTCCCCTATCCGCTCGCGGGGAGTTCACGCCTGGTTGCTCGGCTTTGCACTGGCGGCTCTGTTGCCGGCTTCGGCCGAAGCACGGTCGATCCGGCCACCGGTCGCCGGCAACTGGGAAGGTAAGGGGACGCACGGACTCTCACTGAGCTTCCAGCTTGGTCGCATCCGGAGCCGCATTCGCCTCCAGGCCCTCGCCGTTACGGTGCCCGTCGGGTGCCCCGCCACAGTTCGTGACGCCGTGGCGTTGGCCAGCACGAGCGCAGTCTATGCCGGGCCGCGTGCGGCACCGCCGGGCCTCTCGCATCCACTCCTCTCGAAGCCGGGAACGATCGGGCTCTCAGCCAGCACACCACAATTCCCTGTTTTCTTGGAAGGACGGCTCGTCAGCCCCGGCCGCATGGCGCTCACCATGTCGACACCGTCGGGGAAAAAGGTGGCTTGCTGGCCGCGGACGCTGCGCTTCATCACCCAACCCGCAGCGCGTACTGCAGTCGCCAACGGCCGCTGGAGCGGAACGCTGGCCGGCGCGAACAGCGTCACCGGAACGGTTCGTCTTGACGTCAGCGGACGCGGGAGAGCGATCAATTCGTTCGCCTTCGACGTCCGCTGCCCGGACAACGCGAGGGGCGCTCCGAATTACACGTACGGTCCGGACGTCAACGGGCAGTTCATCGCAGCGAACGGAACGTTTTCAGGACCGGCTGCCCACTCGGCGGCACCGGGCCTGCAGATTTCCTGGCAGGGCCGATTCTCGGCGAACGCAGTGACCGGCACCATCGTCAGCCTGGGCGATCCCTGCGGGCTCGGCGGGTCGCAGTCGGCGACTTTCACCGCAAGGCACGCCTAACTGGGAATCCGGGCCGCCCCGCGAGCCACAGCGCTCCATCGCCATTCGAACTCGAGAACGTCGTCGCAGATCGAACCGCAAAGGCGAAAGCACTCCTCCGCCATCTGATCGCCGAACTTAAGGTCAACAGCCGCGCCGCGATCCACCCACTTAACGCGGGTTGCGCAACGTCCGAAAAAGTGGGCCGTGCAGGGATCGAACCTGCGACCTTGGGATTAAGAGTCCCCTGCTCTACCAGCTGAGCTAACGGCCCCAAGCGGACGCGAAGTGTAGCGCCCGCCAAGATCGATCCAAGCCCGTCGCGATAGGCAGCGCCCTCCGTTAGAGCTATCGGGCGGAAGCCATCATGGCCCGGCCCAGGGCGGGCCGGGCTTCGGCACGTGGCTTGGCGCCGATAGCCTTGGCCGGCGATGAAGCCGGATGTCGCCATCGTCGGAGCGGGATACGTCGGCATGCCGCTCGCCCGCGCCTTCGCCGAGGGGGGCAAGAACGTCGTCCTAGTCGACGTCGACGGCGAGGTCGTCGCCGGCATCAACCGTGGAGAGAGTCACATCGGCGACGTTCCCTCGGAGACGCTGAAGACGCTCGTCACGGAGGGCCGCGTCTCCGCGACGACGGACTACGACGCCCTGAAGGACGTCGACGCGATCCTGATCGCGCTGCCGACTCCGCTTTCGAGCCAGCGTGAGCCGGACCTCTCGATCGTCAGGGGCGCCGTGGAGGAGATCGCCCCGCGGCTGCGCAAGGGCCAGGTGGTCGTCCTGGAGTCGACGACCTACCCGGGCACCACCCGCGAGTGCCTGCAGCCGATCCTCGAGCGGACCGGCCTGAAGGTTGGAGACGACTTCCACCTCGCCTTTTCGCCGGAACGCGTCGATCCCGGTCGGCGGGACTGGACGACGAGCAACACGCCGAAGATCCTCGGCGGGCTGACCCCCGCGTGCACGGAGCGAGCGGCCGAGCTGTACCGCAGCGCGGTCGAGACGGTCCTTCCGGTCTCGTCTCCCGAGATTGCGGAGATGTCGAAGCTGCTCGAGAACATCTTCCGGGCCGTCAACATCGCGCTCGTCAACGAGCTCGCGCAACTCTGTGAGCGGATGGATCTCGACGTGTGGGAAGTGGTCGAGGCGGCGGAGACGAAGCCGTTCGGCTTCATGAGCTTCAAGCCCGGCCCCGGCCTCGGCGGCCACTGCATTCCGATCGACCCGTTCTACTTGACCTGGAAGGCGCGCGAGTACGACTTCGCGACGGAGTTCATCGACCTCGCCGGCAAGGTCAACGCGAACATGCCGTACTTCTGCCGCTCGCTCATCTCGCAGGCGCTCAACCACGGCGCACAGAAGTCGCTCAAGGGCTCGCGCATCCTCGTGCTCGGCGTGGCCTACAAGGCCGACATCGACGACGTGCGCGAGTCGCCCGCCGAGAAGATCATCGAGCTGCTCCGCAAGGCCGGCGCGGATGTCGCCTATCACGATCCGCATGTCCGGGAGTTCGACGGCCTGCGCTCGACCGAATACGAGCCGGAGAGGTACGACTGCGTGGTCATCGTGACGGCGCACGGGTCGATCGATTACGAGGATCTCGTCCAACGCGCGCAGATCGTGGTCGACCTGCGCAACGCCACAGGTAGGAACGGCACCGGCAACGGAAAAGTGTGGAAGCTATGAGTGTGGCTCGACCGGCCGCCTCGGCTCGCCTCGCCCAGGTCGGTCTCGGCCAGTGGGGGCAGAACCTCGCCCGCAACTTCGACGACCTCGCCGAGCTCGTGTGGCTCTGCGACCTGGACGACGAGAGACGCGCAGAGCTCGCGCAGCGCTACCCCGGTACCCGGGTGACCAAGGACGTCGATGACATCCTCGCCGACGACTCCATCGAGGCGGTTGTCATCGCGACGCCGGTTCCCACTCACCACGAGCTCGCGCGCCGAGCCCTCGAGGCGAACAAGCACGTGTTCGTGGAGAAGCCGCCCGCCATGCGCAGCGCCGAGATGGAGGAGCTCTGCGAGCTCGCTGAAGAGCGCGGGCGCGTCCTGATGCCCGGGCACCTGCTGCTCTACCACCCCGGCGTGCAGAAGCTGAAGGAAGTCGTCGACTCAGGCGACCTCGGTGATGTGCTCTGCGTCTACGGCAACCGCCAGAACCTCGGCACGATCCGCACCCACGAGAATGCGCTCTGGTCACTCGGGGTCCACGACCTCTCCGTCCTGCTGTATCTGATCGACGAGGAGCCGGCCGAGCTCTGGGCGCACGGCCACGCGTTCCTCAACCCGCGCGTCGAGGACATCGTCTTCTGTTACCTGCGCTTCCCGTCCGGCAAGATCGCGCACCTGCATCTCTCGTGGCTCGACCCGCACAAGATCCGCCGGATCACCGTTGTCGGCCGCGACCGGATGGCGGTCTTCGACGACATGGAACCTGAGCGTAAGGTGACCGTGTACGACAAGGCGCCTGAAGAGCCGACGACGACCTACGGCGAGTGGCGAACGAGAACCGGTGACATCCACAGCCCGAAAGTGCCGTTGCTCGAACCGCTGCGGCTCGAATGCCGCCACTTCCTGAAGCTCATCGGCGGCGAAGGCGACCCGCTGCGCGCGGCAAGGGACGGGCTCGTCGTCGTGCGCGCTCTCGAGCAGCTCCAGGCGTCACTCGAGACCGTCGCGGCTTGAACGTCGCTTGCCTTCGGCTCGCTCCCGTGAGGGAAACCATGTTTCCCTCACCCTTCGCCCCTTCCCCCGCTCATCGACCCGAGAAGGGTCGATGACCACGGAAGTCGCCGAAACGGCGATCGTCTACCCGGGCACTGTGCTCGGGGACGGCTGCAAGATCCTCGACTACGCCGTTGTCGGCAAGCAGCCGACGCTCGGGCCGCGCTCGACCGCAAAACAGGAGAAGCTGTCTCCACTGAAGCTCGGTGCGGGCACGATCGTCTCGACCGGAGCGATCATCTTCGCGGGAACGACGATCGGCGCCCGCTCGATCATCGGCGACCAGGCCTGTGTGCGGGAGCGCTGCGAAGTGGGCGACGACGTCGTCATCGGACGCGGTGCGCTCGTCGAGAACGACACGACGGTCGGCACCCTGGCGAAGATTCAGGCCGACGCCTATATCACCGCCTACTCCACCCTGGAGGGGGGCGTCTTCATCGCACCTCGCGTGATCACCACGAACGACAACTTCATGGGCCGCACCGAGAAGCGTCACGACCTCCGCAAGGGGCCGACGATCAGGCGGGGTGCGCGCATCGGCGCGGGCGCGGTGCTCTGCCCGGGCGTCGAGGTCGGCGAAGAGGCGTTCGTCGGCGCGGGCGCCGTCGTCGTGGGGGACGTTCCACCCCGTGTCGTCGTCGTGGGGAATCCCGCGCGCATCCTGCGCGAGGTCCCCCCGGAGGAGTTTCGGTAGCGGGGCACTAGCCCCGGCTGATGTCGAGCTGGTACGGGCCGAAGCCGCGGGTCGGCAGCTTCACCTCCGCGTAGTACCAGCCGCTGCTGGTTGCGCGGTACCCGATCCGGTGGCTGTCGCCCGGTCCGATCGACTGGGCCGCACGCAGGTGTTGCGTCCGCAGGTCGTCGACACGCTTCGTGCCGGGCCGCCAGAGGAGGAGATTCGACGTCGATCCCTCGGGGCCGTTGAGGGTGAGCTTCAGCCGCTGCCCTTTCCGGAGGTACAGCTTGTACACATCGACCTGATCGTCCCAGAAGTCGATCGTGGCCTTCACGGAGGTGACGGCGGCGGACAGCTTCGCCGCGGACGTTCCGGCGTCGTCGTTCGGCTCGTAACGGTCCGGTGGCGGGATGACGCCGTCGAGTGCGCCGACCGCCTTGGCCACGTCGAGCCGCCCCCAGCCACTGAACGTGTCACGCAGCAGCGGGCACTGCTTGCAGCCGTTCGAGGCGCTCACGTCGGTAGCCGAACGCTCGAGGATGTTCACGACCTGGTCCGCTTGCAACGAGGGTTTGAGGGCGAGGAGCACCGCGGCGGCCGCTGTGACCTGCGGCGCCGCGAACGACGTCCCGGCAGCATGACGGAACTCGTCCGGTCCGCAGTCCGAATAACCCTGGTTCTGGCAGAGCGGCCGGAACGAGGTGAGAGCCCGTGGCAGCGTCGAGTAGATCTCCTGCCCGGGTGCCGCGATGTCGTTGTAGATCCGGTCCCGGTCGGAGAACTGCGGCACGTTGCCGGTCGGAGTCAGCGCGCTCACACCGAGCACGTGCGGCAAGGCGGCCGGATAGCTCGCGAACGGCCACGGCGACTGCGGCGCCTCGTCGGCGTTTCCGACCGCTGCGACGAGTACCACGCCGTGCCGCACTGCGTATGCGATCGCCTTCGCCTCGATGCGCGAGTATGTGTCGCGACGCCGGTTGAACGGGTCGCGCAGGCCGCCGATCGAGAGGTTGATCACGCGCGCGCCCACGTCCACGGCCCAACGAATCGCCTCTGCCTCGTCGCGTACGTCGATCGTCTGATCGCTGTGCGCGATCTTCGCGATCACGAGCTGCGCCGGGAACGCCATGCCAGCGATGCCCTCGTTGTTGTTGAGGGCCGCGGCGATCATCCCGGCGACGAAGGTGCCGTGACCCTGCTCGTCCGTGAGCGCGTTTCCTCCGACCCAGCTGCGCGCCTGCCAGATGCGGGAGCGGGGAAACTCGGGATGGCCGCCGTCGAGGCCCGAGTCGAGGATGGCCACCCGCACGGGGTTCAGCACCGGGAGCTCGGCTGGAAAGGCGTCGAACGCGTGATCTTGCGCCAGGTAGTACTGGCGAGGCGCGAGCGGATCCGTCGGCGCGAAGCTCGTCCTCAGCGTCAGGGCAAGGGCTGAGGGCGCCAGCAGCAGCGCGACGGCCGCGACGATGGCTGTCCTCACGAGGTCGTGACCTGAAGCACCGGCGAGAAGCCGACCACTAACCCGTGTCCGGACGAGATTCGTGCGCGGTACACGCCGGTGGTGAGCGGCAACTTCGCCAGGAAGTCACCGTCGGCCCCGACGGTCGCCTGCGCGACGGTCAGCCAGGCCGTTCCCTGCTGTCTCTGGAGCAGGACGCTCGCGCCCGCAAGCGCTGTCGGCCGCACATAACCGCTTAGCCGATCAGGCATGCGCGTGGGGTAAAAGCGCGCGAGTGGCGCGACGGGAACGCGCACCGATGCAGCGACCACCTTTCCGCTCGTCAGCCGATAGCGCGTCGTCACCGTCGGCTTCACGACGAAGCTGAGGGCTCCCGCGTCGCCGGTCTTCACCGTTCCTACGACCGCCCAGGCGCTGCCCTGGAACTGTTGCAGCACAGCCTGGCCGAGACCGCGTGCGATCCCGTTCAACCGAACGCGCGAGCCATACACCACGGGCACGCGTGGAGCACTCAGAGAGAGGACGCCGACGCTGAACCAGGTCGAGCGCAGGCCCAAGCGCTTGCGCAGAGTCGCTCCGTCGACGGCGATCGTGCTCTTCGTGCCCACGACGTTCAGGGTTTTGGTGCGTCCGGACTGGTTCAGCTCGGGCTGGAGGTCGACGACCTGTTGGCCTTTGATCTTCAGCAGCTTCGCGAGCTTCGAGCCGGTAAAGGCGAACGGCCCCCAGTCGTGGTACGGCGAGATCGAGTCGTAGGGGTCGGGCACCGAGATGAGATAGGGAACCGGCTCTCCCCAGACGTCTTCCGACGACGCGGTGCGCCCGCCGGACGTCGAGAAGAAGAAGGTCTTTGCAACCTCCCCCTGATAGAGCACCACCTTGCCCGCCGTCGCGTCGACCGCTGCGTTGGTCGACGGCTTCTCGTGTTCGATCCCGAGGTAGACCTGGCTGCGCGTGTCGGGGTAGAGGTCGAACGCGCCGGTTCTGCGTGTTGCGAGTGCATAGGAACGCGCCGCAACCGCCTGGGCCTTCAGTGCTTCGGGCAGCCAGGTGTACGGCATCTCGGAGGGGACGACGCCGTACAGGTACTGCTCGAGGCCGACCATGTTGATTGCGCGCAGCTTCCCCCCGGTCACGTCCACCTGGATCGAGCCGCGATAGCGATGCTTGAGCGCGAGCGCGGCGGCACCCGGTTGGAAGAGCAGCGGCCCGGGGAGGACGACCTGCTTGCTCTCTCCGTCCACCTTGAGCTTCAGGTCGGGAGTCAGGGTGTATGCGCCCGCGAGGACGTCGTGCGTCACTCCGGTACCGTCGCGAACGCGGAAGTCTTCCGTCGAGCCGATCTTCAGCGTCCCGACGCCGCTCGTGAGCAGGACTCGCACGCGCGAGACCGGAGCGGCCCCGAGCTCCGTTCCCGGGAAGTAGTGAAGGATGATCTTCGAGTAGCCGACACCCTTCTGCGCATAGCCGTAGGCGCCGTACTGACTGAACCCGACGCCGTGTCCCCAGCCGTGACCGGTGACCACGAACGTCGCGCCGCCGACGGGGGCCGGCTGCTGTGCCGTGCGAGCGTGTGCCGCCGAACCGGCGACGAACAACAGAACGGGAACGAGTACGAGGGTTCGACGCATTCAGCTGACCCCTGCGAGGACGCGAACGAGGCTAGCAAAGGGCCTGCTGAACAGCGCCTTTCTTTACGGAACCCTCATCTGGCCGTTTGCATGACAACCTCTCGGGCAAACTCGTCTGAGCGTTGGCCGTGCCCGTAGAGATCGACATCTTTCCGTCCCGCTACCGAGGGCCGCAACGGATCGGCCGCGGCGGCATGGGCGACATCTATCGGGCCACGGACTCGATGCTCGGTCGTGCCGTCGCGATCAAGGTGCTGGCGGACCGCTACGCGCAAGACGAGGCAGTCCGCAAGCGGTTCACGCGCGAGGCGCTCGCTGCGGCCCGTCTGTCCGGCCAGTCCAACATCGTCACGATCTTCGACGTCGGCGAGCACAACGAGCGGCCTTACATCGTCATGGAGTACCTGAGCGGCGGCTCGCTCGACGACGTGCTACGCGACGGCGGCCCGCAGCCACCGGGGCAGGTCTTCACCTGGCTGGATCAGGCCGGCCGCGCGCTCGACGCCGCGCACGCCGAAGGGGTCGTCCACCGTGACGTCAAGCCGGCGAACTTGTTGCTCGATCGCGACCGCAACGTGCACGTGGCGGACTTCGGGGTTGCGAGCGCAGCCGGGATGGACTCGCTGACGATGACAGGTACGGTGCTCGGCACAGCCGGCTACCTCTCGCCCGAGCAGGCGCAGGGTGAGCGCGCAACGGCGGCAAGCGACCGTTACGGGCTCGGCGTCGTCGCCTACGAGCTGATGACAGGCTCGCGCCCGTTCGAGGCCGACAGCCCGACTGCGGAGGCGGCGGCTCATGTGAATGCTCCGGTCCCGTCAGTCTCCCGGGCGACCGGACTGCCGTGGGAGCTCGACGCCGTTTTCGACCGCATGCTCGCGAAGGACCCCGCCCAACGTTACGGGACGAGCGCGGACTTCGTCGCCGCGCTGCAGGCCGCCTTCGCGGACGCGGCGGGCTCGACGAGAGAGCTGCCGGTTGTTGCTGTTCCAGCCACGGCGGCGACTCGGCCGCTGCGCGGCCCGGAGGAGAGCGTGCGCGTTCCGTACCGGCGGCGACCTGGAACATCGCGTGCGGTCTGGCCGCTGCTCGCCGCGCTCCTGCTCCTCGGGGCGATCGGAGGTGCGCTGCTGGCCTACTCGCTGACACGAGGCGACACGAAGCTCGCCCGGACGACGATTGTGACGCACACGGAGCGAGTGACGACTCAGGGTCAGGTCACGACGGTCGAGAGGCCCGTGACGGTCACGACCTCGCCGAGTGTGCCCGGCGGCTCGAGCGCGAGCGGTCCTGCGCTGAACAACGCCGGCTACGCGAAGATGCAGGCCGGCGACTACGCCGGGGCGTTGCCGCTGCTCGAGCTTGCAGTGCAGAAGCTGCAGGGCACCAACTCACTCGACGAGGCGTACGCCGACTACAACCTCGCCTCCACGCGCTTCCAGCTCGGGAACTGCGACGGGGTTCTCGACCTGCTCGACCGCTCCGAGTCGATCCAGGGTCAGCGCGGAGCGATCAACAGCCTTCGGCAGCACGCCGAGAAGAAGTGCTAGGTCGCGAGCCGCGCCGCGTACTGCTTGGCGTAGTACTCGCGGAAGTTGGTCGAGCGCTTGATCGGCTCCCACCACTCGCGGTTGTCGCGGTACCAGTCGATCGTCGAGCGGATTCCCTCGTCCCATTCACGCCGGGGGCTCCAGCCGAGCGAGCGGATCTTCGTCGTCTCCAGCGAGTAGCGGCGGTCGTGCCCGGCGCGGTCCTCCACGTGCCGGATCAGCGCAGGATCGACCCCGAGGTGATCGACGATCAGCCGGGCGAGCTCGGCGTTCTCGTGCTCCTCGTTTGCGCCGACGTTGTAAACCTCGCCTGCTTCGCCTCTGCGGAGGACGAGCTCGATGGCGGCGCAGTGGTCGTCGACGTGCAGCCAGTCGCGGATCTGTCGCCCGTCGCCGTAGAGGGGCAGGAGGTCGCCGTCGAGCGCGTTCGTCGTAAAGAGCGGCAACACCTTCTCGGGATACTGGTTCGGGCCATAGGTGTTCGAGCCTCGCGTGATCGAGGCGTTCGCGCCGAAGGTCCGCACGGCGGCGAGCACCTGCAGGTCGCCGCCCGCCTTCGAGGCGCTGTAGGGGCTCGACGGCCGCAGCGGATCGTCCTCACGTGACGACCAGCCCGGCTCGACATCGCCGTATACCTCGTCGGTGGAGACGTGGACGAGGCGGGCGCTCGTCTCCTCCGCAAGTCGGAGCAGGACCAGCGCGCCGAGCACGTCCGTGCGAACGAACTCCTCGGGTCCGAGGATGGAGCGGTCGACGTGCGTCTCGGCTGCGAAGTTGACGATCGCGTCCACCGGGCCGATCTGGTCGACGTCCTCCCGCACGGCGACGTCGCCGCGGCGGCAGTCCGCACCCTTCGGCAGGTTCCCGGGATTCCCGGCATAGGTGAACTTGTCGAGGACGACGACGTCCTCGCCTGCAGCCAGCATCCGTTTGACGAAGTGCGAGCCGATGAAGCCCGCGCCGCCGGTGACTAGAAGGCGCACCGGATCACCGTATAGACTCCTCCCGTCGTCGAGGCAACGGAGCCTCGGGCGCGTTGCCCGCGCCTGAGGCTTTTTGTGTTCCAAGGGAGGATTTCATGGCGCAGGTCGAGACTCAGAACAGGGCCACGTCGAGCGAGGACTCGCGCAAACGCGTGCGAGGGCGGATCGAGAAGGAGGGAGTCGAGTTCGTCCTTCTCTGGTTCAGCGACATCGAGGGTCACCTCAAGAGCTTCGCGGTTACTCCAAGCGAGATCGAGGCGGCACTCGACGACGGCATGGGCTTCGACGGCTCGTCGATCACGGGCTTCAATGCGATCGAGGAGTCGGACATGGTCGCGATTCCGGATCCGGAGACCTTCCAGCTGATGCCGTGGCGGCAGGGCGAGACGAAGGTCGCGCGCATGATCTGCGACATCGTCACGCCCGACGGCAACCCGTACGAGGGCGACCCGCGCTACGTCCTGCGCCGGGCGCTCGAGCGCATGGCCGCTCTCGGCTTCGACACGTTCAACGTGGGCCCCGAGCTCGAATACTTCCTCTTCCGCGACGACAAGGGCACGGAGACGCTCGACGAAGGCGGCTACTTCGCGATGACGACGATGGATGCCGCGAGCGAGCTCCGGCAGGAGACCGTGCGGGCGCTCGAGTCGATGGGCATCCCGATCGAGTACGTCCACCACGAGGTCGGCCCGTCGCAGCACGAGATCGACATGCGCTTCTCCGACGCTCTATCGATGGCGGACCACACGGTCACGTACCGGCTGATCGTCAAGGAGATCGCGAAGAAGGCCGGTTACCACGCGACCTTCATGCCCAAGCCGATCTTCGGCGAGAACGGCTCGGGAATGCACACGCACCAGTCGCTCTTCAAGGAGGGTCGAAACGCGTTCTTCGAGGCCGAGGACGACTGGCACCTGTCCGCTGCCGGCAAGGCGTTCATCGCCGGCCAGCTCCGGCATGCGCGCGAGATCAGTGCAGTCTTCGCCCAGTGGGTCAACTCCTACAAGCGGTTGGTTCCGGGCTACGAGGCGCCGGTCTATGTCGCCTGGTCCCGCCGAAACCGGTCGGCGCTGATCCGGATCCCGCTCTACAAGCCGGGAGCGGAGCAGGCGACGCGCGCCGAGATTCGGTGCCCCGATCCAGCCTGCAATCCGTACCTGACCTTTGCGGCGCTCCTGCATGCGGGCCTCGAGGGGATCGAGCACGGCTACGACCTGCCCGACCCGATGGAGACGAACCTGTACCACCTCACCCCGGAGCAGCGTCGGGAGCGAGGAATCGTCTCTCTGCCCGAGACCCTCGGCGAGGCGATCGACGAGCTGGCAGGCTCCGAACTCGCCCGGAAGGCGCTGGGCCCCCACATCTTCGACCGCTACGTCGAGCTGAAGCGGGGCGAATGGGACGACTACCGCGTGCAGCTCTCCCAGTGGGAGCTCGACAAGTACTTGTCCGTTCTCTGAGAAAGAGGGAGAATGAGGGCCGGTCTCGTGGAGCTCTGCGGCCCACGAGATCCAACTGACGGCCGACTGCGAGCTGCTGCTTGTTAGCGCAGCTCGTGGTCGTTAAGGCGTGGGGGAAACCATGTTTCCCCCACGAGCCCCCTTCTTCTTGGCTCGGCGAGGCTGGGGTTTGCCAGCGCTCCGGCATGACGCGGTCACGCCTCCGCGCGCGGGGTGTTACCGACCCTAGAGGAGTAGATCCCTACAGAAAACGGCGGATCGATTCGCGGGCTACTCGGAGGCCGACGACCCGGCTTCTCGAGTCCACCTCGGCGATCGTGTCGGCCGGGACGAGTCTCCGGTGACGTGCGAAGAAGCCGCTTTTGACGGCTAGCGCGTCGGGGACGTCCGGGAGGGTCCCGTACATCGGACACTCGACCTTCCCGACCACTCGCCCTCGGTTGTCGGCGACGAGGAATCCTGCAGTGTCGACGAGGTTCAGAGGGAGAGCGGACATAGTTCGAACCTAGTTCCCGTCTGAAAGGAAAATCCCTTCGCGCCGTAAGGGTTGTGTTAGGGCTCCGGATACGCTCGGTCTAGTCTCCGCAGGACCGCGATCAAGGAGGAGAGTTGAACAGCGCATTTCGGATCTGGGCCTCCCTCGTTTCCCTCGCCGTCATCGTGCAGGTGGGCCTTGCCGCTTACGGCGCGTTTCATGCCGTCGACGTATCCGACGATAACGGCACGATCGGAAAGACCTCGGTGTCCGACGGATTCGCCGCCCATTCCGCGCTCGGCTACACCATCTTCCTCGCGGCGCTCATCCTCCTGGTCCTCGCCCTGATCGGGCGGCGAAGCCTCGGCTCGGCCCGCGTCAAGTGGAGCGGCGGGCTCGTCGGCCTCATCGTCGTCCAGATCCTGCTCGCCTGGGCGGGCGATGCGACGCCCTGGCTCGGCATTCTCCACGGGATGAACGCGCTGGCCGTGGCCGGAATCGCAGGTAGCCTCGCCGGCCGCGAGTGGGCCGCACACCGGAGCGGCGCAGGTACACCCGTGCCGCGACCAGCGGCTCCCATGTAGGCCGGCAGTCGGTGGACGTACGCGCGCGCCACCTACGTCTTCTCACCGAGACCATCGCGGCGGTGAACTCGACGCTGGATCTCGAGGAGGTGCTTGCGCTGGTGGCCCGCAAGGTGGCGGACGCGCTCGACACGGAGGCCTGCTTCGTCTACCTGTACGACGAGCGCAGCGACGAGCTCGTGTTGCGGGCGACGCACGGGACGAGTGTCGAGGAGATGACCAGGCGTCCGCGGATGCGCCGCGGCGAGGGCATCACCGGGACGGCGGCGGCGGAGCAGGCACCGGTGATGATCCCGTCTCAGGCGCACCTCGACCCCCGCTTCAAGCTCTTCGCCAACCTCCCGGAGGATCAGTACGAGTCGATTCTCGCCGTGCCGATCCTCGCGCGGGAGCGGTTGGCCGGCGCACTGAACGTCCGCACGCTTCAGCCGCGAGAGTTCACGCAGGAAGAGATCGAGCTCCTGGTGGCGATCGCCGACCAGGTCGCCCAGACGATCGAGCACGCTCAGTTGTATGCACAGGCCCAGCAGCGGGTCGCCGAGCTCGAGGCTCTTGCCAGGATCTCCGAGGCGGTCTCGGAGTCGCTCTACCTCGAAGAGTCGCTGGAGGCGATCGTCAAGACGACGATGGACGCCGTCGGCGCGACGGGTGCGGCGCTCGTCCTGGAGGACGGCAACATCGCCTGGCCGGAGGGCCACCCTGGTACGCACGCGGTCCGACTGCCCTTGCGCTGGAAGCGCCGCCAGATCGGTGAGCTCGTCTGCGACCGCGACACGCCGTTCACAGCCGACGAGCGTGCGCTGCTCGCGTCGATCGCACACCACGCGGCGGTTGCACTCGAGCACGGGCGCGCAGTGATGCGCGGCGTGCTGGCCCAGGAGATCCATCACCGGGTCAAGAACAATCTGCAGACGGTCGCGTCGCTGTTGCGACTTCAGGCGCGCGCGCCGCACGCGGATCCTCGCAAGGCGCTCGAGGATTCGGTGCACCGGATCCTCGCGATCGCCGCGGTGCACGAGGTCCTGACGGAGCAGCGCGAGGAGGTCGTGGAGCTACGCGAGCTCCTGGAGCGACTGCGCGCGATGCTCGTCCAGGGCCTGGCCGCCGGCAAGGAGGTCCGCGCAGACCTCGAGCCGGTCGCGCTGGCGGGCAACAGAGCGACCGCCCTCGCACTGGTCTTCAGCGAGCTGCTCCAGAACGCCCTCGAGCACGGCGGAGAGACGGTGCAGATCGAACTCACGCAGCGAAACGGCGAGGTGAGGCTCGCGATAGCCGACGACGGCGAGGGAATCGAAGCGGACGCAGAGGGCACAGGCCTGTCGATCGTGCAAGCCCTCGTCCGAGACGAGCTACAAGGCCGCCTAGATCTCCGCAACGAGGGCGGCACGAGAGCGGAAGTGGTCTTCCCAGCGAAGTAGCCGCCCAACCAAGCACGGAAGGGAACAACCGCCGAGCGCCAACACCAAAAGGAGTGCGCGGGCTTCGCCCGCGCACGTTAGGCGCGAAGCGCAGTAACTAGAGCCAAGCGAAAGCGAAGCTTTCGCGCGGAGTTAGACGCCGCCGTCGCCGCCCGCGGGGCGGGACCACCAGGCATCGTTGCTGCCGGCCATTGCGCCCTGCAGCTGGTCTACGTAGTTGATGAGATCGCGCTCGCGCCGGTCGAGGTTCTGCTCGAGCTCCTCGAGCTCCGTTCGCCAGCGCTCGATGCGATCTTCCCGGATCTGCACGTCTGCCTCGAACTCCGCTTCCCGCTGCACGAGGTCGCTCTCGAGGCGCTTGAGCTCGCTGGGGTGAGCGTCGCCCGTTGGTGCGGAGATGGGGTGGGGCTCACTAGCGGAGATGAGCTCACTAGCGGAGATCGGGTGGGGCTCGCTCGAGACCTCGGCGCGCTCTCCGAAGATGGGCGCAAGCGAGGCGGCCTGCTCCGCCGAGATCTCGACGCGGAGGACGAGGGGTTTGGGGGTACTTGATTCGTGGTCAGACATGAGGAGCCGCACCTCCAGAATCGCCCGCTGGGGCGCCCGGCAGCATCCCTCGGCCGAGCGTTTTCGGCCAGACTCACCCATCAGAGGTGAGGATCCTCGTCGCAGAGGACGAGACGATCATCCGGCTCGATCTGCGGGCCCTGCTCGAGCATGCCGGCTTCGAGGTCTGCGCGGAGGCCCGTGACGGTGAGGAGGCGGTGTCTCTGGCCCGCTCGGAGCGGCCGGATCTCGCCCTCCTGGACGTCAAGATGCCGAAGCTCGATGGGATCGAGGCGGCTCGGCGGATCCTGGACGACCGGCCGATCCCGATCGTGATGCTGACCGCGTACGGGCAGGACGAGCTCGTCCAGCGCGCGGCGGAGGCCGGCGTGTTCGGCTACCTGGTCAAGCCCTTCCGCGAGCAGGATCTGCTCCCCGCCATCCACACGGCGCGGGCGCGACACGAGGAGTTGGCCGCCCTCCGCGAGGAGGCCGAATCGCTGGCCGACGCCCTCGCCGCGCGCAAGGCTATCGAGCGCGCGAAAGGCCTCCTGATGGAGAAGGAGGGTCTGTCCGAGCAAGAAGCGTTCGGGCGGCTCAGAAAGGCCAGCCAGATCTCCGGTCGGCCGCTCAAGGTCGTCGCCGAGGCCCTGATCGCAACCTTCGAGAGCTGACCGTCTCAGCTGTGCGAGCGTTCGAAGAGCCGTTCCCAGCGCTGCAGTAGCGCGTGCAACTCGTCGCGGGCACGTCTGTGCGCCGCGAGCAGCTCGACGTCGTTCCAATCCTTGGCCAGGCGGCCTTCGAGGTCGGCGACGACGCGTTCGCCGTCCGAGATCTCGGCCTCGATGCGCTCGAGCTCCGTCGGGCGCTCCTTGGTCTTGGCCGCCGATCTTTTCTGCTTCGGAGGCTTCGAGTCCGCGGGGGCGCGAGCCGGCGCGCGCAGCTCTTCGCGTCGCCGCACGTAGTCCGCCCAGCCGCCGTCGTACGGATTGAGCCGTCGGTCCTCGATTGCCAGGGTCCGCTCGGCGACGGCGTCGAGGAGCGCCCTGTCGTGTGATACGAGCAGGATCGTGCCGGGAAACGCTTCGAGCGCCGCCTCGAGCGCCTCGCGGCTCTCCAGATCGAGATGGTTGGTCGGCTCGTCGACGACGAGGAAGTTGGCACCAGACGCGACGACCAGCGCCAGTGCGAGGCGCCGCCGCTCTCCGCCCGAGAGTGCGGTGACCGGCTTCTCGTGCTCCGTCCAGCCCGAGAAGAGAAAGCGGCCCAGCAACTTCTGCGCGTCCGGTCGTTGCAGCCCCGTCGCGCGTTGCACGCACTGGAGGACCGAGCCGCGCAGGTCGAGCTCGAGCTCCTGCTGCGAGAAGTACGCCGGCACGACGCCGTGCCCGAGGCGCACCGATCCACCCTGCGCCTCGCGCTTTTCGAGGATCGTGTCGAGCAACGTGGTCTTGCCGGACCCGTTCGGCCCGACGAGCGCGACGTGCTCGCCGCGTTCGATTGCGAAGCTCGAGCTCTCGAGGAGGACGCGATCGCCGATCCGGAGGTCCAGTCCTTCGGCCTCCACAACGGTACGACCGCTTCGTGCGGGCTTCAGAAACTCGAAGCCGAGCTGCTTGCCCCTCCGGGTCAGGAGGTCGACCTCGCCCTTGACCTTCGCGCGCTCCTTCTCGAGCCGCTCGATCTGGGTCAGCTTCACCTGTGCCTTGCGCGCCATCTTCTCGGTGGATGCGCGAAAGCGGGCGACGAAGCGTTCGAGCCGTTCGATGTCGCGTCCGATCCGATCCGCGTTCTTCGAAGCTGCCTGCAGGCGCGCCGCCTTCTCGATCCGCCATTCGTGCCAGGGGCCGGAGAAGTACGTGGAGCGTCCAGCTTCGAGCTCGAGCACGGAGTTCGCGACCGCTTCGAGGAACCAGCGGTCGTGCGCAACGATCATGACGCCCGCGTCGAGAGACTGCAGCTCTCGCTCGAGCCACTCGAGGCTTTCGACATCGAGGTGGTTGGTCGGCTCGTCGAGAAGCAGCAAATCCGGGTCGCCGCCGAGCGCTCTGCCGAGAGACGCCCGCGTGAGCTCGCCGCCGGAGAAGCTCTCGAGCGGTCGATCCAGGTGCTCGTTCCTGAATCCGAGGCCCCGCAGGACTGTCGTCGCCCGCTCGCGCCAGTCATAGCCGCCGGCGTGCTCGAGCCGAGCCTGCGCTTCGCCGTACCGGCGGATCGTCGCCGGGTCATGGTCACCGGCGGCCATCAGCTGCTCGAGGCGACGGAGCTCGACCTCCAGTTGAACCAGATCGGCGGCGCCCGAGAGGACGTAGTCGCGAAGGGTGAGTCGGCGCTCGAGCGGCGGCCGCTGGTCGTGCAGCGCGATCCTCACGCCCTTCTGGAAGGCGAGGTCGCCGCCCTGAAGGCTGGTCTCGCCGACGAGCGCCCGCAGCAAGGTCGTCTTCCCGGTGCCGTTCGGTCCGGAGAGCGCGACTCGGTCCCGCCGCTCGACCTTGAAGGACACCCCGTCGAAGAGCGGGTCCCCGGAGAGCTCCTTGCGGAGATTGGATGCGATCACGACGGCCATCGGCTTGAGGCTAGCCGGGTGGCGCGAAAGGGCGCGTCGCCGGAAGAGCTGGGGTGGGATACAGCGCGCCGCGGCCTGGGCATCACCCGCAAGGCCGCCGGGCCCCGAGCCGCTCATTTACCTGCAAAAGCCGTTCACGCTCGGCGAGTTGGAAGGCGCGCTGACCGGCGCGCTGCCCGCCTCATCCAGCATCGACGCCGCCTGAGGTAGCAGGAGCCGCGCGTTATCGTCCGGCCGGTGTCCGGCCGCTGCGTACTCGCCCTCGACGTCGGCACCTCCTCGGTCCGCGCGCACCGCTTCGACGACGCGGCGTCGGAAGACGGCGAACCGGCGCGGCGCGACTACAGCGGCGAGCAGGATCCGGACCGCCTCGTCGAGTCGATCCGCGAGGCGATCGACGAGGCCGGTGGTGCGGACGGCGTAGATGCGGTCGCGACGTCGTGCTTCGGACACAGCCTGCTTGCGCTGGACACGGGCGGCAGGCCACTGACGCCGATCCTTTCCTGGCGCGACACTCGTTCCGCCGAGGCGGCGGACTGGCTCCTGCGTCGCCTGGACGCCGCCGCCGTGCATGCGCGCACCGGCTGTCAGATCCACACGAGCTACTGGCCGGCGAAGCTGGCGTGGCTCGCGCAGACCGAGCCGCATGTCTTCCGTCGCGCACATCGCTTCGTCTCGTTCTGCGATTACCTCTACGCACAGCTGCTCGGACGAGAGGTGCCCACGAGCATCGCGATGGCGTCGCCCACCGGCCTCGTCGACCTAAGGACCCGCACCTGGGACGAGGAGCTGCTCGACGCGCTCGGACTCGATGCCGAACGGCTTCCCCAGATCTCCGATGAGCCGGTCGAAGGCTGGTATCCGGCGCTCCTCGACGGAGCGTGCTCGAACTTCGGAGCGGGATGTCTGACCCGTGAGCGCGCCGCATTGATGGTCGGCACCTCTGGCGCCCTTCGGACGGTCTACGAGACGGCGCGGCCCCAACCCCGGCCGGCGCTGTTCATGCACTGGGTGGACGACAAGCGTGTCGTCGAGGGAGGCTCGCTCTCGGACGGCGGCAATCTCCACGCCTGGCTCGGGAGGATGCTGAAAGGAGCAGCCGGGTCTCTCGCCGATCGCGATCCCGACTCGCACGGCTTGACGTTCCTGACCCTGCTCGGCGGCGAGCGGAGTCCCGGGTGGCATCAGCACGCCAGGGGAGCGATCCACGGGCTGACGTTCCAGACCACCCCGGCCGACCTGCGCCAGGCCGGGCTCGAGGGCGTCGCCTTTCGCTTTGCCGAGGTCGCGGACCTCATGCCCGAGCTCGAGGAGCTGGTCGCCACCGGCGGCGCGCTGATCGAGGATCCCGACTGGGTGCAAATCATGGCCGATGCACTCGGGCGGCCCCTGACGACGTCGGGGGTCAAAGAGGCGTCGTTGCGCGGCGCAGCCGTCATCGCCCTCGAGCGGCTGGGGATACCGCCCGTGCCCGCGCCGGTCGGCGTGGTCGTCGAGCCGCGCCGCGACAGAGTGGACGTTTTTCGCGCCGCCCGCGAACGGCAGCGTCGGCTCTACGAGGTCGTGACCTCCGAGCCGATCAGCTGACGTGCCGCGGCCGCGATGTGCTCGGCGTCGATGCCGTACGCATCGAGCAGCTCCTCCGGCTTGCCGGAGCGCGGCATCTCGCGCACGGCCAGCTTGACTACGTGCGGGTGCTCGTCCTTCTCGGCGAGGGCGGCCAGCACCGCGTCGCCGAGCCCGCCTTCCGGGAAGTGGTCCTCGACCGTGACGAGCCTGCCGGTCGCTTCCGCTGCAGCCTGCAGCGTGTCGCCGTCGATCGGCTTGATCGAATAGGCGTCGATCACGCGTACCGCAATCCCGTCCTCCTCGAGCGCGTCGGCGGCCTTCAGCGCCTCGTGCACGGTGATGCCGGTGCCGACGAGTGTGATGTCGTCGTCGTCCGACGAGCGCAGAACGCGGGCGCCGCCGACCTCGAACTCCTCGTCCGGGCCGTAGATGACCGGCGTGTTGGGCCGCAGCGTTCGGAGGAAGACGATTCCCTTCGTGTCCGCCATCCCCACGACGAGCTTGGCGGTCTGGTTCGCGTCGCAGGGATGGAGGACGACGCTGGAGTGAATCGCTCGTAGCGAGGCGATGTCCTCGAGTGCCATCTGAGAGGGACCGTCCTCGCCGATCGAGACACCTGCGTGCGATCCGGCCAGCCGCAGGTCGACCCGGCTGATCGCCGCCATGCGCACGAAGTCGTAAGCCCGTGAGAAGAAGGCGGCGAAGGTCGAGGCGAACGCGTTCCAGCCTCGAGCGTGCAGCCCCACGGCGGCTGCCAGCAGCTGCTGCTCGGCGATGTACATCTCGAAGAAGCGGTCGGGGTGTGCCTTCTTGAAGATCTCGGCGAAGGTCGAGTTGCTGACCTCGCCGTCGAGTGCGACGACGTCGCCGCGTGCGGAGCCGAGGGCGGTGAGCGCCTCGCCGTAGGCCTTTCGCGTCGCCACCTCGTCACCGAGCTCGTACCGGGGTAGCTCGAGGGGCCCGTCGGCGAAGCGATGCGGCTCACCCTGCTCGGGCCTGGCGACGTCGACGTGGATGTTGCGCTCGCCGCCCAACTCTGCGATCGCGGCGTCTGGATCGTCGAGGGCCTTACCGTGCCAGCCGTCCTTGTCCTCGACGGCCTTCACGCCCTTGCCCTTGATCGTCCGCGCCACGACGACGGTCGGGCGGCCGGAAACCTCTGCCGCCTCCCGGAACGCGCGATCGATCTGCTCGACGTCGTGGCCGTCGATCTCGATCGCGTTCCAGCCGAAAGCGCGTGCCCGTTCGACGTACACGCCGGTGTTCCATCCGATCATCGTCTCGCCTCGTTGTCCCAGGCGGTTGACGTCGATGATCGCGGTCAGGTTGTCGAGCCTGTAGTGCCCCGCGTGCTCGAAGGCTTCCCACATCGAGCCTTCCGCCGTCTCACTGTCGCCGCAGAGGACCCACACCCTCGAGGGCAGCCGGTCCAGATACTTCGCCGCGATCCCCATGCCGACGCCGATCGGCAGGCCCTGCCCGAGCGAGCCGGTCGCCACGTCCACCCAGGGGATGAGAGGCGTCGGATGTCCTTCGAGCATGCTCCCGAACGTCCGGTACGTCAGCAGCTCCTCGTCGGTGATCGCCCCGACGGCGCGGAGAATCGCGTAGTAGAGCGTGGAGGCGTGGCCCTTGGAGAAGATCAGCCGGTCGTTCGTCGCGTTCTTCGGGTCGTCGTAGTCGTAGCGGAGATGGTTCGCGACGAGGACGGCCATCAGGTCGGCCGCCGACATCCCCGACGTGGGATGGCCCGACTTCGCGACCGCCGCGGGCCGGATCGAGTCGACGCGGAACTGCTGTCCGAGCTCGCGGAGTTCGTTCGCGTCCATCGGGGCCATTCTAGGAGGCGGGGCGCCTGCTCTGCCGCCGGTGGGGTACGGTCCAGACGTGAAGGTGGCGATTGCATTCGACCACCGCGGCGTCCATCTTCGTGACGCAGTGCTCGAGGTGCTCGACGGTCATTCCGTGGTGGACTTGGGCACCGACACGGATGCCGAACGGATCGACTATCCGGTCAAGGCCCAGGAGATCGGAGCGGCGATCCAGCGAGGCGACGCGGAACGCGGGGTGTTCGTCTGCGGCTCCGGCGTCGGCGCGTCGGTCGCGGCCTGCAAGCTCCCGGGAATCCGAGCGGCCATCTGCCATGACGTCTACTCCGCGCACCAGGGGGTAGAGCACGACGACATGAACGTGCTCTGCCTCGGCTCGGAAGTCGTCGGGCCGTCTCTCACGCGTGATCTCGTGACGACGTTTCTCGCCGCTCGCTTCGACGGGGGTGCACGCTACGTGAAACGACTCAAGCAAATCGAAGACCTTGAAAGGGCGATGTCCAGTGCCTGAATCGAATCTGCAGAAGGTGTCGGCGCTCGGCCAGAGCGTCTGGATCGACTATCTCTCGCGGCAGCTGCTGCAGAGCGGCAAGCTCGCGAGGCTGATGGCGGACGATGCCGTCGTCGGCGTCACTTCCAATCCGACGATCTTCCAGAAGGCGATCGCCGAGGGGAACGCGTACGACGAGCAGCTCAAGGAGATCCTCGACGGCGGCGAGGACGATCCGAAGGAGATCTTCCTCCAGCTCTCCTCGCGCGACATCTCGGACGCCTGCGACCTGCTGCGCAAGGTGTGGGACGAGGGGAAGGGCCTCGACGGCTACGTCTCGTGGGAGGTCGACCCGACCCTCGCCTCCGACCGCGACGGCACGATCGCCGAGGCGCGCAGGCTGCACGAATGGCTCGAGAAGCCGAACCTCTACGTGAAGATTCCGGCGACCGAGCCGGGTCTCGGCGCGATCGAGGAGATGATTGCCTCGGGCCGAAACATCAACGTGACGCTGATCTTCTCCCTCGAGCGGCATCGTGCCGTGATGGAGGCGTACATCCGCGGCGTGGAGCGTCTCGTGGAGAGCGGCGGCGACCCGGCGACCGTGCACTCGGTCGCGAGCTTCTTCGTGTCGCGGGTGGATACGGAGACGGACAAGCGGCTCGACGCGATCGGCGGCGACGCGACGAAGCTGAACGGCAAGCTCGGCATTGCGAACGCGAAGCTCGCGTACCAGAACTACCTGGCAACGTTCGCCGGCCCGCGTTGGGAGGCGCTCGAAGCGAAGGGCGCAACGAAACAACGCTGCCTGTGGGCCTCGACGTCGACCAAGAATCCCGACTATCGGGACGTGATGTACGTCGAGGAGCTGATCGGCCCCGAGACCGTGAACACGATGCCGGAGGAGACGATGGAGGCCTTCCAGGATCACGGCCGCGTCGCGTCCACGCTCACGGCGGACCTCGACGCGGCGCGAAAGCTCTTCGAGGACCTCGGGAAGGCGGGCGTCGACTACGACGACGTCACCGACACGCTCGAGCGCGAGGGCGTCCAGAAGTTCAGCGACTCATTCGATGAGCTGCTGGACGGGATCAAGTCGAAGCGCGGCGAGCTCGTGCGGGCATGACCGTCGCTCGCCTCCGGCTCGCTCCCGTCGAGGGGAAACCTCCCGGTTTCCCCCTGCGCCCCTTCCCCGTCGTAGCAGCCGAGCAGGAGGATCTGTCATGCAACTTGGGATGATCGGGCTCGGGCGGATGGGTCACGGCATGACCGAGCGCCTCCGCGAGCACGGACACGACGTGCGGACCTACGATCCGAATGTCGCAGAGCGAACAGCCGATTCGCTCGCGGAGCTGAAGAACCAGCTGGAGCCGCCGCGGGCGTTCTGGTTGATGATTCCGGCCGGCGAGATCACCGAGACGACCGTCCAGCAATTGCTGGGGATCGTCGACGAAGGCGACACGATCGTCGACGGCGGGAACTCGAACTTCCGCGACTCGAAGCGCCGGTTCGTCGAAGCGAAGCACCGCGGCGTCAACTTCGTCGACGCGGGTGTGTCCGGCGGGATCTGGGGCCTCGAGGTCGGCTTCTGCCTGATGGTCGGGGGCGATGACGGGCCCGTGCAGCGTCTCGAGCCGATCTTCGAGGCGCTCGCGCCCGATGAGGGCTATGCGCATGTCGGGCCCTCGGGTGCGGGCCATTTCGTGAAGATGATCCACAACGGGATCGAATACGGCCTGATGCAGTCGTACGCGGAGGGGTTCGAGATCATGGAGCACTCGGAGTACGACCTCGACGGGCACCAGATCTCCGGCATCTGGCGCAACGGCTCCGTCGTGCGATCCTGGTTGCTCGAGCTGCTGCACGCCGCCTTCGAGACGCACGGCTCGAAGCTCGAGGACATCGCGCCCTACGTCGAGGACTCCGGCGAGGGGCGCTGGACGATCAGCGAGGCGATCGACGAGAGCGTGCCCGCGCCCGTGATCGCCGCGTCGTTGTTCGCCCGCTTCGCCTCCCGCGACGAGATGAAGTTCTCGGCCAGGGTGGCGGCGGCGCTGCGGAACCAGTTCGGCGGGCATGCCGTGAAAGCCGTCGAGCGCGCGAAGGCGAGCCCGGACCCACGGTGATCCGGAGTGCGCCGCGCCATGGCCAACAGAGGCACGTCCCGGTGCCAGGCACGGTGACGAGCGCGTCACGAATGTTCCACAGGCCACGTCCGTGACGACTGCGTCCCTCCAGGACAACCCGCTCCTCGAGGGTCTCGAGGTTCGGCGCGCGCCCGACCCGTGCATCCTCGTGATCTTCGGCGCCTCCGGCGACCTGACGAAGCGGAAGCTCTTTCCGGCGCTCTACTCGCTTGCGTTCCGCCGGCTCCTGCCGGAGAACTTCGCCGTCGTCGGGGCCGCTCGCTCCGAGGAGACCGACGAGGACTTCAAGGAGCGGATGAAGGAGGCGGTGCAGGAGAACGCGCGGGACGACTTTCGAGACGACGTCTGGGAGCTGCTCGCCGACGGCATGCGCTACGTACCGCTGGACTTCGCCGATGAGCAGGGAGAGGACGACCTCGCCCGGACGCTCACCGAGCTCGACCAGCAGCGCGGTACTCGCGGGAACCGCGTCTACTACCTCGCGACGCCTCCGGTCGTCTTCCCGACCGTCGTGCAGGCGGTCGGCAAGCGCCGCGCGGCTGAAGGCTGGACACGGCTGATCATCGAGAAGCCGTTCGGCCACGACCTTGCCTCGGCGCGCGAGCTGCAACAGGTGATCGAGAAGTACTTCGACGAGAAAGAGGTCTTCCGCATCGATCACTACCTCGGCAAGGAGACCGTGCAGAACATGCTCGCCCTCCGCTTCGCGAACGGGATCTTCGAGCCGATCTGGAACCGCCAGTTCATCGACCACGTCCAGATCACCGTTGCGGAGACCCTCGGCATCGAGGCGCGCGCCGACTACTACGAAAGGGCCGGGGCGGTTCGCGATATCTTCCAGAACCACCTACTGCAGCTCGTCGCGATCACCGCCATGGAGCCGCCGATCGACTTCACCGCCGATTCGGTCCGAAACGAGAAGGTGAAGGTGCTGCGCGCCATGCACACGCCCGGACCGAAATCGGTCGTCCGCGGCCAGTACGGGCGCGGCTATATCGAGGGTGAGGAGGTGCCGGCCTACCGTGAAGAGGCCGGCGTCGATCCCCAGTCGATGACGGAGACCTACGTCTCCGCGAAGCTCTACGTGGACAACTGGCGCTGGGCCGACACGCCGTTCTACATCCGCACCGGCAAGCGGCTCGCACGCCGCGAGACCACGATCGCGATCCAGTTCAAGCGCGCGCCGCACCCGCCGTTCGAGGAGCTGTCCGCGGAGCGGCTCCGCCCGAACGTCCTGCTCGTGCACGTGCAGCCGGACGAGGGGGTCTCGCTGGCGATCGGGGTCAAGGTCCCCGGCCAGGGGATGACGATCCGCACGGTGCACATGGATTTCCTCTACGGCGGGGCGTTCCGCACAGGGCTCCCCGAGGCGTACGAGCGGCTGATCCTCGACGCGATGCTCGGCGACGCGACGCTGTTCACCCGCATCGACGAGGTCGAGGAGCAATGGTCGCTCGTCGACGCCATCGTGGCGGCGTGGGCTCGCGACCGCCCGGCGTTCCCCAATTACCCCGCGGGAACCTGGGGCCCGACGGGGGCAGACGAACTGATGGAGCGCGACGGCCGGTCGTGGCGCCGGAGGTGAGCTCGACGGCCGCCCTCGCTTCCATCCGTGAGATCGAGCGCGAGGTCGCCATGCTTCGCATGGCCCCCGGCTCCGACGTGCCGTATCAGCGAACAAGCGTGATGACCCACACCGCGTGGGTCCCGCCCGAATGGGTCGAGGCCGCGGAGGACGTTCTGGCCGGCCTCGCGGAGCGCCACCCCTCGCGAACGATCGTCCTCGTCCCGGAGCCCGGCGCGCAGGATGGGCTGGAGGGCGAGGTAGAGGTGGACGTCTTCCCGGCCGGCGAGGGCCGCGAGATCTGTACCGAGACGATCCGGATCCAGCTCAGGGGAAACCGCGCGTCGGCACCGGCGAGCGTCGTCGAGCCGCTGTTCCTCCCGGACCTGCCCGTGTTCCTACGCTGGCGCGGCGTTCCCGACTTCGGCGGGGCTGCGTTCGAAAGCATGCTCGGCGTCGTCGACCGGCTCATCGTCGACAGCACCGAGTGGCCCGATCTCCGTGCCTCGTATGCCCAGCTTGTGGGCGTGTTCGAGCGCGTCGCGGTATCCGACATCGCCTGGGCGCGCACCAGCCGGTGGCGCCGCCAGCTCGCATCCCTCTGGCCCGGCATCGCCGACGTGAAGAAGATCCGCGTGACGGGCACGGCCGCCCAGGCCGAACTGCTGGCCGGGTGGCTGCGTTCGCGTCTCGAGCGGCCCGTGGAGCTCGAGCACGAGGAGGCGGACCGCCTCGTGGCCGTGGACATCGACGGCGAGCAAGCGCCGTTCCCGCCCGGTGATCCTCCACAGCCAGCAGATCTCCTCTCCGAGCAGCTCGACCGCTTCGAGCGCGACCGGATCTACGAAGAAGCCGTACGCTCGGCTGCTACGGCTAGGCCCGAATGAGCTCGTAGATTTCGTCCGCGCGGAAGACCATGTCACGAGCTCGGCCCGTGATCTCCCGCAGAACCGCAGCTTCCTCGAGGGTTCGGATCGTTGCGCGCGCGGTCGGATGACTGACATGCAGTAGCTCCTGTGCGCGTCTGACCGTCATGAGCGGGTTGAGAAAAAGTGCGTCCACGAGAGCAAGTGCGTTTGCACTTGCGCGCCGATGGTGCAGGCGTTCGCGGGTTGCAGATTGAAGCCCCAGGAGCCGATCAGCGAGGTTGGCTGCCTCAAAGGCTTGATCTCGAACACCAATCAAGACGTACTTGATCCATTCTTCCCAGTCTCCGTGTGTGCTGATTCGCATCAAACCGCCGTAGTACGCAGGGCGCTCGCGCTCGAAGTGCGCCGAGAGGTAAAGCAGTGGTTGAGGCAGAAGCTCTCGCTCGGTCAGGAAGATCGTCATGAGCAGACGGCCGACGCGCCCGTTCCCGTCACCAAAAGGATGAATCGCTTCGAATTGATAGTGCAGGACGGCCGCCTGAATGAGTGGCGGAAAGGGGCGCTCATGCAGAAACGTCTCGAAATCATCAAGGCACTCGGCCATTCCAAGAACCGGAGGTGGCACATACGTTGCGTTCGCCTCGCTCGTTCCACCAATGAAGTTCTGGTATGTCCGAAACTCTCCGGGTGGACCGTGTCCTCGAACGCCGTGTGCCATCAGGCGCTCGTGGAGCTCCTTTAGAAGGCGGAGACTCAGAGGTAGAGTCGCCAATCTCTCGAGTCCATACTGAGCAGCGTCTAGGTAGTTAACGACCTCCTGGACATCAGGGGACGTGACAAGGCGAAGCTGCTCCGCTTCGGCCGCATAGACATCGGACAGAGTCGTTTGCGTCCCTTCGATTCGCGAACTGAGCACGGCCTCGCGGCGGAGATACGGGCCTATGAGAAGCTGTGGATTGGGCAAGCGTCTCCCAATCCCAGCGAGGACCCCCAGGCGATGCGACGCTTCGTCAAGCAGAGCAATGATCTCAGGCGTTAGGACGAGGTCGCGGGGGGCAGCCCGCGGGACGAAGGCAGGGTTTCCTTCTAAGGTCGCCGCAAGCTCGCCCCAGGCGTCTGAAGTAAAGTCTTCACGCCTCATGGCTTGTGAAAGAGAATAGCGGATATCTTTCACAAGCCTCTGACGGGTGAAGAACGACTTACATGGGACATAAGACAAACAGCCAGGTTGGCGAGGGCCCGTCGGGAGGATTCGAAGAGAGGGTCAAGCCGCTGATCGCGGACGTACCAGGCTGGCTCACGGACGAAGAGGGCGAAGCGCTCTACGATCTCGCGCGCGCGTGTACGGGTAAGGGTGTGATCGTCGAGATCGGATCGTGGAAGGGCAAGTCGACGATCTGCCTCGGGCTCGGCTCGCGGGCGGGCGCCTCCCTGCCCATCTACGCGGTCGACCCGCACGCCGACTACCGCTTCGGCGACTTCAAGACGAACGTCGAACACGCGGGGATCACCGACCTCGTCCGGCCGATCGCGTCACTGTCGCAACCGGCCGCGGACGACTTCGACGAGCCGATCGAGCTGCTCTTCGTCGACGGCTCGCACGAATACGACCTCGTGCTCGAGGACTTCGAGAAGTGGGTGCCGAAGGTCATCGACGGCGGCTGGGTCGCCTTCCACGACACGACGTGGACCGCCGGCCCGCGCAAGGTCGTCGGCGAAGCGATCTACCGGTCCAGACGCTTCAAGGACGTCAGGTTCGTGATCGGCTCGACGACGGTCGCGCGCAAGGTGCAACGGAACTCCCTACCGGACCGCGCGCGCAACCGCTACGTCCTCGGCGTGAAGACGGCGTTCTGGCTCGGCTCGTCGGCGCTGAAGAAGCAACGAAAGCTCCTGCCGAAGTCCGTCGAACGGCTCGGCCGCAGGTTGCTGAAGCTCATTCAGTAAGTGCGCACGGGCTTTGCAGTAACGGTCAGCCTCTAACGGAGCACAGGAGCCGGCCGTAAGAGTGCGCGGGCTCTGCCCGCGCACGTTGAGCGCGACAAGCGCCGTACCTAATTCCAAGCGAAAGCGAAGCTTTCGCTTGGCCTACTGGCCGACAATCTTGAACTTCGGTTTGGCGACCACGATCTTCGCCGGATCGGACCAGGACATCTGCTGCGCGCCCGTCGGAAGCGTGTAGTTGAAGCCCCGGACGCGGTAGTACCACGTGCCCGGGCCCAGCGGCAGGACGGTTGACGTGCCCAGCGTGAGCATGCCGAGCGCGTTCGCGTTCTGCGGATTCGGCTGCGGTGTGAAGGGATAGAGCTTCTTGCTCCACTGCACCTCGTACACCGAAGCCCCGAGCGCCGGGGTCCAGGCGACGAGCGGCGGGCCGTAGAACGCGCGACTGTTCCTTCCGGCGGTGAGCCGGCCACTGGGAGACAGGCCCGAGGCGAACAGCTCGCCGGCCGCGGTCAGGCTCGGCTCGCTGTTCTTGCCGAACCGCGCGACCCGGTTGTACGGAGCGCCGCAGACGTCCTGTGGCAGCTCGAGATCCCGGTACTGGAGGTTTCCGCCGGTGCGGACGATCGGCTCGCCCGGCCCGTGGGCGAGCTTCAACGGTGACGCGAGGCTGAGCGTCGAACCGCTGACCGTGACGATCGTGGCGGTCTCCTGGTTCGCGGTGTTCCCGATCGTGACCGTGTCCCCTGAGGCATAGGCGGCATTCACGGCCGTAACGGTCGTCGCGCCGATGGCACTCGCGCCCGCGGTGCTGGTCGTCAGTGCGCCGGGCGAGAAGGCTTGTACCGCGACCACGGTCCAGTAGAAGCCGCTGGCGGGCCAGTCGGTGTCCCACAGGTCGACGGGGGCTCCCAGGTTCCCGGTGATGGTGATCTCCTGCGGGCCCGTCGGCGCGGGGCTCGAGCCGCTGGATGTGTCCGAGTCGGACGGCAGGGCGGTCGTCGGCGTGGCCGCCGGCTCCGACTCCGTCGTCTTGACGAGCTGCCCGTCGAAAGCACGTCCCTCCGGCTCCGGACCATCGCGCAGGTACGCCGCGCGCGCGGCTGGAAGCTGGGTGGGAAGCGTCGGGAGTGAGAGAGGTCCGAACGGGCGCGGCGCATAGGCGGGGCCGCCGACGACGGCTCCGGTGTAGACGCGGTTCAAGCATTGCCGGTCGGTGAAGACATAGACGCGGAACAACTCGGCGCTCGTCCCGTCGATCGCCTGGTCGCCGCTGAAGGTGAACGCCGGCATCAGGCGATGAGAGGGCGAGGAGGGCGTTCCTGCCGAGATCACGTCGGAGACGGTTTGCCCGAGGGTGATTGGCCCGCCGCCGTATGCCGGATTGGCCGAGCTGTAGACGGGACTCCACGCGCCGTAGCCGACTGCCGGCAATCCGTTCTGCCGGCTGGTCTTGCCGTTGTCCGCGCGGAGTGCGCGGATCCGCCAGCGCACCGTGCCGGTCCAACTCGAGGTGCGGTGGAAGGTGTAGAACTCGCGCTCGTCCAGGACGTTCGTGTAGACGACCTCGCTCTTGCGGGCATCGATGAGCCAGACCTCGTAGCCGTCAGCTCCTTCGACCGGGGTCCAGCGCAGAAGGCCCGGCTCGCTGGGCAGCGGGGCCGGCGCGGACGTGGGCTGCATATCGAAGCCGAACGCCGCGCTCCACGGCGTCGAAGAGGACCGTTTGATCGCGCGGACGCGCGCGAACAGTGCGTGCGGGTTGCCCGTGATCCATGGCAGCGTCACGTTCGGCGCGGCGACCGGGCTCGTCAGGCCCGAGGTCGAGTAGACGATCCCGCTCTCACGGAAGCTCGAGCTCGTTGCGAGCTGGAACTGGTAGCGGACGGCGCCGGCCACGGGGTTCCACGCAAAGGAGGGGGTGCGCGCGAAGGAATCCTGCGCCGGCTCGTCGGCGCGAAGCAGAAAGCCGTGCAGACGTGCCGGAGCGGCGCCGCGCACAGGCGTCGCTGCGCCCGCCGCAGGCGCGAGCCCGAGCAGGCTGAGACAAACGGCCGCAAGAGTGAGGACACGCATGATTCCTGATGGTTGTCGGCACTCTCGGCCGGCCGGCTGTCCCTCGAACGAGGGACGCCTAGGAGTACTCGAGCGCTGCGGAGAGAGTCTCGCCGGCGGAAAGCACGAGAGCGTCGGCGCCTGGTCGTCCGACTACCTGGATCGACGCGGGCAGGCCGTCCTCTGCGGCTCCGCACGGGAGAGCGAGTGCCGGCCACCCGAGCGTGTTGAAAGGGAGGGTGTTGTGGATCAGGGACTCGCGCAGGGCTTTATCCCCGATCCCCACAGCGGGGGCGACCCGTCCCAGGGTGGGCGTGAGCAGCAGGTCAACTCCCTCGAAGATCTCGTTGCAGCGCTCGGTGTAGTCCTCGCGCGCACGTGCTGCGCGCGAGACGTCTGCGTCCGTCACCGCCAGGCAGCGCTCGATCTTCGCTGCGACGTCTTCCCCGTACAGCTCGGCGTTCTCGGCGTAGAGCTCGCGATGGACTTCCGCGACCTCTCGCATGAAGAGTGCGTCGATGCTCGGGTGCGGCCAGTCGAGCTCCCGGCGGCGCGGAAACCGGCCGACCGCACCCCTCACCCGGGCGGCGACGAGGCGTTCGGCCGCGTCTAGCCATGCGACGCCGACGGACACCTCCTCGAGGGACTCGAGCATCTTGCGCTCGAACTCGGGAACGAGCGCTTCGAGCACGAGTGCGCATGCCGTGACGGTGCGCGCCATCGGTCCGATGTGGTCGAAGCTCGGCGCGAGTGGAAAGCAGCCGTCCGTCGGCACGAGACCGTACGATGGCTTGAAGCCGACGACGCCACAGCACGCGGCCGGGATTCGGATCGAGCCGCCGGAGTCCGTGCCGAGCGCTGCGTCCGCGAGGCCGGCCGCGAGCGCCGCGGCGGAGCCGCCACTCGAGCCGCCGGCGATCCTGCCGGGTGCGATGGGGTTCGGGACGGTCCCGAAGTGGGCGTTCTCCGACGTGATCCCGTACGCGAACTCGTGCAGATTCGTCTTGCCGACGTTCGCGTAGCCCGCCGCCTCGATTCGCTCGACGGCTGCCGCTGATTTCGCGGGGACGTGATCGACGAAGATCGGAGAGCCGTAGGTCGTCGTGAGCCCTGCCGTGTCCAGCAAATCCTTGACGGCGAGTGGGATGCCGGGTCGTGGTGTCTCCGGGCGCGCGAGGAAGATCCCTTCGAGTGCCGCCATCCGGCGACTTTAGTGCCCCTGTCGCTACTTGCGGTGCTTCGGCTTGGGTTTCTTCGGCGTCTGCACGAGCACGCGGCGTGTGACCGTCGCGCCCTTGCTCCCGCCGGGGGAGACACTCGTGAGCTGCAAGAGGTTCGAGGCGCTCTTCGTGCGCAGTGAGTTGAAGAGCTGCTTGGGCAAGACGAAGCGGACGTCGTTGTTGCCGCTCCGCAGAGATGCTGTCCCGAGACTCATCGAGCCGAGCAGCGCTTGCAGCTTTCCGTCGCCGCTCGAGAAGACGGCCAGGCGCAGAAGCCGTGTCTTGGCCGAGACGCGCAGGAGCTCCGGTGCGTAGACCTGCAGCATCGGAGCGGGGTCGCTCGTCGGGGCGGAGATCACCGAGCCGATCACGTGCACGCCGGGCGGCGGCTCGCTGGCCGTGGCGGGATTGGTCTTGAACACGATGACCGACCCGGTGAGCTTGAACTCTCGTCCGTCCAGGCCCAACGTGTCGTTCGGAAGCGACAGGTAGGCGTCCGGGCTGCCCGAGCAGGTGTTCCACGGCACGGTGATCGACGCGCTGGAACCGGAGGCGGTCAGAGCCTGCGCGCTCGCGCCCTTCGTGTTGGAGTAGTAGGTGGGAGTCGACTGCACCCCCGCCGGGATCGTCACGTTGATCGTCAGCGACGCCTCGTAACATGGGCCGTTGCTGGTGCCGTGAGACAGGGTGACATAGCGCACGGCCAGGTGGTTGACGGCCACGACGCCGGTCGGAAGCGCTCCGGTCGTCTCGCTGACGTCCATCGTCCCGTACGGGGTCGGCAGGACTCCGGCGAGCACGGGCGACGTGAAGTTCCCTGTCAGGCGTGCGGTCGTGTAGTCGTTGAAGAAGTTCCCGAGCGAGACCGGCAGGACCGCGCCGAGAATCGTCGTGCCGGGTGTGCCGGGCGCGCTGAGAGCCGCTTGATCCCAGACCGCCCGAACCTCCGCATCACCGTAGCGCTCGGCCAGGTACTCGAACAGCATCCAGCCGGGATAACCGTTCTTGTCGAAGTCCGTGTCACCACACTCGGCGCCGACGCAGTCGACGGTTCGATCCGGGTTCGCTTCGTCTCCGCCCGCCGCGAGATTGGCACGTACGGCTGCCCATTCCGCTGTTCCCTCCTGCAGCCACTGGTCGGTACCGGGAGCGATCGCATCCTCCATCAGGTGGAACAGCTCGTGGGCGACGATCGGATAGGTCAGACCGGTCGTCGCGTTCAGGTGGATGTCGTCGGCGCCCGGAGTGGCCGTCGGGGCGATGATTCCGTCCCAGCGGTCGTACGGGACCGGCGTGGCCGGGGGAATCGTGCCGTAGGGGATGCAGACGTTCGTGAAGTCGTCGACCGAGACGTCGACCTTCCCGTCGCCGTCGTCGACCGGCGTCGGGTAACCCATCACGCTGTGGAACTGCGTGTACGCGCGCTCGAACATACCCAGGAGGTCGCCGGCGCTCTGCTGCGTGATGAAGTTCGTGCAGGTGGAGTCCTGGTCGTTGCCGCTGTAGTGGACCATGAAGTGGTCGCTCGAGAGCGTGACGACAGGGTTGATCGGAAAGGGGTCGATCGCCGAGGCTCTCGGAACGAACGCGGTGAGACCGCTCGCGAGGAAAACCAGCGTAAGCGCAGCCAGGGTCGGTCGCAGACGAGGACGCCTCATCAGGGGCCAGATCGGCCTCGAGCCGGGATTCCTTTAGCGGCGGCTCAGTCGTACTGCAGGTAGACGAACGCGACCACGACCGCCCCGGCGGCGATCAGCAAAGCGACGCCGAGCAGGCTGACGGCAAGGGTGACGTTCCTCCGAGCGACCTCGGGCGTCGTCTCGACCGGTGGCAGCGGCTCGGGCATCTACTGGATGAGGGGATCGACCGCCATGGCGACGAAGAGCAGCGCCAGGTAGAGGAGTGAGTAGTGGAAGAGCACCGACGCGTGTCGCGGCGTCGTCTGCCGGCGCAGGACGAGTGCGAGCCACAGGAAGGTCGCTCCCAGCACGATCGCCGCACCGAGGTAGACGAGCCCGAGTGTTCCCCACAGGACGGGCACCAGCGTGGCGCCCCCCAGGACGAGCGAATAGATGACGATCTGCCGCGTCGTCTCCCGCTCGCCGCGCACGACGGGCAGCATCGGAATGCGCGCCGCCTCGTAGTCGCGGCGGATCAGCAGCGCGAGCGCCCAGAAGTGCGGCGGGGTCCACAGGAAGACGATCAGGAAGAGCCAGAGGGCGGGCAGCGTCAGGTTTCCGGTCGCCGCGGCCCAGCCGACCAGCGGCGGCACCGCGCCTGCCGCGCCGCCGATAACGATGTTCTGCGGCGTTGTCCGCTTGAGCCAGCGCGTGTAGACGAGGACGTAGAACAGGTTTCCGACCAGAGCGAGGGCGGCCGCGAGCACGTTCACGAGCGACGCCAGCAGCACGAAGCTGAACGCCGACAGCGTCAGCCCGAACTCGAGCGCGCGTGCCGGCGGCATCCGCTCTGCCGCGAGCGGCCGCGCGCGCGTTCGCTGTCCCATCAGCTTGTCGATGTCGCGGTCGAGGACGTGGTTGAGAGCCGACGCTCCGCCGCAGGCGAGCGCGAGGCCGCTCATCGTCACGACGACGAGCCAGGCAGACGGCGCGCCCTTGGCGCCGACGAACATCGCGCAGAGCCCGGTCACGAGCAGCAGCGACATGATCCGCGGCTTCGTCAACGTGACGTAGTCCCGCCAGGAGCTCCGCGGCGCGGCGGCTTCGCCTCGATACGTCGCGACGGCGGCGACGAGCGTCGCGGCGAAGGCGACCGCTGCCAGCGCCAGGTGGAGTCCGCGCGCCGTCACGAGCGCCGCGATCCCGAAGAGCACGAGCGCCGCGAGCGCGGGGACGAGCAGTCGACGATGAGCGAGCAGGGCCGCCGTGACGAGTGCCAGCAGCGGCGGCAGCGCGAGGGCTGCGAGGACCCGATGTGCCGCACCGAGCGACGCGGCGCCGCTGATCACGGCCAGCAGCGTTGCCAGCGCCGCGAAGAGCGCCGTCAGCCGCAGCCACGGCCCGGGCCTGAGCTCAGGCACGTCCGGCCTCTGCCAGACGCCGGCGCAGGTCACGCACCGGACGCGCGCTCGTGATGTAGGGCAGCGTCTCGAAGTTGTGCGGCGGCGGCGGCGAGGTGGTGTACCACTCGAGCGTGTCCGCCAGCCAGGGATCGTTGACGGCGCGCACGCCCGCGCGGGAGGTCCTGATCACGTTCACGACGAAGAGCAGGATCCCGAGCGCCATCACGCCCGAGCCGATCGTGGACAGCAAGTTGTACGCCTGGAACAGGCCGTGCTCCTGGTACGTGAAGATGCGCCGCGGCATCCCGAGCAGGCCGAGCATGTGCTGCGGGAAGAACGTGAGGTTGAAGCCGAGGAACACGAGCCAGAAATGTGCCTTGCCCAGACGCTCGCCGAGCATGCGTCCGAAGATCTTCGGCCACCAGTAGTAGAGCCCGGCGAAGATGCCGAAAACCGAGCCGCCGAACAGCACATAGTGCATGTGCGCGACCACGTAGTACGTGTCTGTCACCTGCCAGTCGACGGGAAACGCCGCCAGGAAGATCCCGGACAGACCGCCGACGGTGAACACGGCGATGAAGCCGAGTGCCCAGAGCATGGCGGTGTCGAAGATGAGGTTTCCGCGCCAGGTCGTCGCCAGCCAGTTGAAGATCTTCACGCCGGTCGGCACCGCGATGACCATCGAGGACAGCATGAAGAAGACGTTGAGGAAGTTCGGCAGGCCGACGCTGAACATGTGGTGCGCCCAGACGAGCATCGAGTAGAAGCCGATCGCCACCGTCGAGAACGCGATCGCCTTGTAGCCGAAGATCGGCTTGCGGGAGAACACCGGCAGAACCTCCGAGATGATCCCCATTGCGGGCAGGATCATGATGTACACCTCGGGGTGCCCGAAGAACCAGAAGAAGTGCTGGTACAGGATTGCGTTGCCCCCGTTCTGCGGGATGAAGAAGTGTGTTCCCGCCTGCCGGTCCAGCAGCAGCAGTGTCAGCCCGACCGAGAGGACGGGCAGCACGAGCACGAGCAGCGCCGCGTAGATCTCGATCGACCAGACGAACAGCGGGATGCGCATCCAGCTCATCCCGGGGGCCCGCATGTTGTGGATCGTCGCGAGGAAGTTGATCGCGCCCACGAGCGACGAGATCGAAAGGAGGTGCAAGGAGAGGATCCAGAGATCCTGGCCGTTGCCGGGAGAGAAGAAGCTGTCCGACAACGGCGGGTAGCCGTACCAGCCCGATCGCGAGGCTCCGTATTTCGCGAAGAAGCTCAGGTAGAGCGTGATCCCGCCGAAGAGGAAGAGCCAGTACGACAGTGCGTTGAGCCGTGGGAAGGCGACGTCCCTCGCTCCGATCATCAGCGGCACGAGGTAGTTCGCAAAGCCGGCGAAGATCGGGACGACGACGAGGAAGATCATCGTCGTGCCGTGAATCGTGAAGAGCTCGTTGTAGCTCTCGCGCGTGATGAAGTGCTCATTCGCCTGCGCGAGCTGCGCGCGCATCAGGAGCGCCAGGATGCCTCCCGCTGCGAAGAAGACGAGCGACGTCGCGATGTAGAGGATCCCGATCCGCTTGTGATCGGTCGTCGTGGCCCAGCCGATCACGCGCCCCTGGCGCCAGTCCGGCCGGTAGCGCTCGACGGTCGCTCTAGCCGCCACTCGATGTTCCCTTGTAGACCTTCTGCTTGAGGTAGGCGACGAGCGAGCGGACCTGCTCGTCCGACCAGCCTCGCGCGACCGGCGGCATCTTGTTCCTGCCGTTCCGGATCAGCTGCTCGAGACCCTGCGCCTGTGTGAGTAGCGCGTTGTTCGAGATCTTCGGCCCGTAGCCACCCTCGCCCTGCGGGCCGTGGCACTTGGCACAGGCTCCTTGCCACTCGGAGCGTCCGAGGTCGCTCGCGGCGCTGCTCAGCCACGCCGTGTACTCGGCCCGCGTCTGGACGTCGACCACTGCCTTCATCTCGGCGTGGAAGACGCCGCAGAACTCGCCGCAGCGACCCCGGTACGTGCCCAGCTGGTCTGCCTTGAACCACGTGTGCGTGCGGTGGCCCGGGATCGCGTCGAACTTGCCGCCGAGCTCCGGCACCCACCAGCTGTGGTCGACGTCCTGCGAGGTGATGTCGACGCGAACGGTCCGGTTCACCGGCGCGTGCAGCTCGTCGATCGAGATCGAGCCGTCCGGGTAGGTGAACTGCCAGTAGAACTGGTGCGATTTGCAGCCGGGACGTCCTGGATCCCCGGCAGCTTGTAGAAGACGAACGAGGCGATCGCGGCCAGGATCAGGACGGGGATCCCCGTCCAGATCAGCTCGAGGCGTGTCGCGCCGTGGATCTGGGGGCCTTCGACGGTGCGCGGGCGTCCACGGCGGCGGTACCTGACGACGAACCAGAGCAGCGTCCCCTCGACGAGAACGAAGATCCCTCCTGCGAAGATCGAGATCCAGACATACGAGTCGTTGATGCGCCTCGCGTTCGGCGAGTGTGGCGTGAGCGGCGCAAAACCTCCGTTGCCCGCGTGGGCGACAGAGGCAAGCGCCAGCACGGCGCCGAGCACGAGCACGAGGACGATGGTCTTGCGCCTCACCGGCGGTGGCATCCTACGAGATGATTGCGTGATGGGTTCAGGTGTGTCGGTCAGCGATTTCAGACGGACGCACGGGCGCAGCCCGCGCGTCCTGGAGGCGGCACCGCAAGCGGTGCCTTAGAAGCGTGGAGGGACAGTCGCGCCTACACCTCCCGCCCGGGGTCGGAGATCGTTACCAGGTGTACGTGAACGGCGTGCTGCAGGAGCCGGGGCGGGACTTCGACCGTGTCGGCGACGAGCTGATCTTCCGCCGCACGCTGGCCCAGGAGGGCAGGCTCGGCCCGATCCGCTGGCTCTCGATGCTCCTCGGCGTCGCCGGGACGTACCGGAAGCACGAAACGGTCGACGTCGCCTACGAGGTCGACGACCGGCGGAGGGTTGCCACGCTCACTCCCGTGGATTCGTGACGTCAGCGACGAGCGGCGCTAGCTCTTCTTGAGCTGCGGCTCGAGGCGGTAGCCGACTCCATAACGTGTCTGGATGAAGGTGTGTACTGGGGCGCGCCGGTCGACCTTGTCTCGTAACCGGCGGACGAAGACGTCGACAGTGCGGTCGCGATGGGTCTCGCGGCGGCCCCAGATCTTCTGCAAGAGCTCGTCGCGGGTGACGACACGGCCACGTTCGAGCGCGAGCTGGTAGAGGAGACGGAACTCGGTCGGGGTCAGTTCGGCGCTTTCTCCCGCCACGAACGCCTGCACCTCCCGCGGATCGATCCTCAGCTCCTCGATCTCGATCGGCTCTCCGCGAGGCGCATCGTCGCGACGCCTCGCGCGGCGCGAAGCTGCCCGCACGCGCGCCACGAGCTCGTTCATCGAGAACGGTTTGACCAGGTAGTCATCAGCCCCGATCTCCAGCGCGTGAATCCGGTCGTGCTCCGTGCCCCGCGCGCTGACGACGACGATCGGCGTGGCGATCCCCTCGGCGCGGGCTTCCTGAATCACACTCCAGCCGTCTCGTTCCGGCAGCATGAGATCGAGTACGAGGACGTCAGGCCGTTCGAACCGCAACCGCGCGAGACCTTGCTCTCCCTTGCCGACCACGACGGGATCGAACCCGGCGGACGAAAGATGGCGCGCCATGCCGTCCGCGATGACGGCGTCATCCTCGACGATCAGGACTTTGGCCATACTCGCCGTGAATGATGGAGGAAGCGAGGGCTTACGACGAGCTGAGGACCGGATTCACGGCTGCGGTCTCGCACGAGCTGCGGACGCCGCTGGCTCGGCTGCTGTCTCTCCTCGAGTCCGCGGCGCTTCCAGGTGTCGACCGCGACGCGTTGCTTGCCCAGGCGAGGGAGCAGGTTGAGGAGATGAGCGAGCTCGTGGACGACGTCCTGTTCCTCTCGGAGCTCGAGAGCGGGCGCGAGGTCGTCGCGCTCGGTGCCACGCGCGCGCTGCCTGTCCTCGAGGAGGTGTCTGGGCGGCTTGCGGACAGCGCTGAGCGAGCTGACGTGACGATTCGGATCGAGGGCGAGCCCGGAGCCGCGCTCCCACTGCGACGCCGAATGCTCCAGGTCGTCGCCGAGAACCTGGTGCAAAACGCGATTCGCTACGCCGGCCCCGGCGCGACCCTCACGCTGTCTGTGCGGCCCGGCGTGCTGGAGGCCGGCGACGACGGTCGAGGCGTCGAGGAGGACGAGCTCCCGCGCCTGTTCGAGCGTTTCTTCCGCAGCGACCGGGCGCGAGCCTCCCGTGGCACCGGGCTGGGCCTGGCGATCGTCAAGCATGTCGTGGTCTCGGCCGGCGGCGCTGTAGAAGCATCGGGCGGGCCGGGGCGAGGGCTGCGCGTGATCTGCAGCTTCCCCGCCCCGTAACCGACTCGTCTTTCAGGAGTGAACGAGGTTGAGCGTCTTCAGGGAGGCCTTCAGCACGACTTTCGGGATCGGCTGGAAGAGGAGCTTCGGACCATCCTGCTGACCGCTTGTCAGCGTCCAGCGCACGAACCTCTTGAGATCCGCGGCCTTGGACGTCTGCTTCGGGATGATCACGTACGTGAAGGTGCAGATCGGGTAGGCGAGAGCCTGGCTCTTCGCGGGATTCACGATCGAGATGCCGCCGTTGTCAGGAGCGACGCGATTGATCGTCTTCGCCGCGGCAGCGATGCCCTTCAGGCCCGGCAACGCAAACACGCCTGCCTTGTTCTGGATCGCGGCGAACTTGAAGTGATTGACGAGTGAGAAGGCGACGTCCACGTAGGTGATGCCACCGTTCGTCTGGCTGAGCGCAGCCGAGACACCCGAAGAACCCCGGCCTCCCACTCCGGTCGGCCAGTTCACGGCAGTCCCTCTGCCCACGCGGCTCTTCCACTCGGAGCTGACGCGACTGAGGTAGTCGGTCATGTTGTACGTCGTCCCGGAACCGTCGCTGCGGTGGATGACGGTGATCGATGTGTTCGGGATGGTCTTGCCCTTGTTCAGCCCCTTGACGGCTGGGGCATCCCAGGTCTTGATCTTGCCGAGGAAGATGTCGGCGAGCACCTTGCCGTTCAGCCGGATCCGGTTGGGGCCGCCGTCCAGTCTGTACGGGATCGACGTCGCCGAGAGTGCCCATGGAATCTGGACGCAGCCCTTGCACGCCGCGAACTGGTCCGGGGAGAGCGGAGCGTCGCTTGCACCGAAGTCCACGGTGCGGTTTGTGATCTGCGAGATGCCGCCTCCGCTTCCGATCGGGCCGTACGTCACTTTGATGCCGAGAGCCCCGTCGACCTTCGGGACCCAGGCTTGCACGAGCTTCGAGACGAAGGTGCTGCCGGCGCCCGTCAAGCTCCCTCCGGTTGCCTTCGAGCCTGATGCTCCAGCTCCGCTGCTCGCGGACAGGGCGAGCGAAGCGATCAACGCGAGCACGATGGCGAGCTTCCTGGTCAAGTGTGTTCCTCCCCTGCTCTCGCTCTCCGTAGTCGGGCCGAGCATGCCCGCGCGTGCGTACAGAGTGGGCTGACGGGGCGTGTCGTTCTGGTGACAGACCGGTGACCGGCTCGCGTGTCGCCCAGCCTGCTCTTTAGGGTTGCCGCGCAATGAGCGTCGCGCCGACGACATCCCCTTTCACCACGCGTGGGCGTGGACTCGTCGACCGCCTGGGGGACAAGGCCTTTCACCTCTTGACGATCGCCATGGCGCTCCTCTGCGTCGCTGTGGTGGCGGCGATCGTCTGGAAGGTCTTCTCGCTCGCCCACCCCGCAGTCGGGGAGAACGGATTCGGTTTCTTCACGCACCTCGTCTGGGATCCGGTCAAGAACCACTACGGTGCCCTCCTCTTCCTCTACGGCACTGCGGTCAGCTCTTTCGTCGCATTGCTGATTGCGACGCCGTTGTCGATCGCGATCGGCCTTTACCTGAGCGAGCTCGCGCCGAAGGGGATCCGGGGGATCATCGCTTCGCTCGTCGAGATGCTTGCCGCGATTCCGAGCGTCGTCCTCGGACTCTGGGGCATCCTCGTCCTCGGCCCCTTCATGGCGCACCACGTCGACCCCTGGTTGCATCGAACGCTCGGCTTCCTGCCGATGTTCACGGGCCAGATCGGTCAGAACGGACTGAGCCTGCTCACCGCGATCGTGATCCTCACGATCATGATCGTCCCGATCATCTCGAGCATCAGCCGGGAGCTCTTCCTGCAGGTACCCACCGAGCTGGAGGAGGGTGCGCTCGCGCTCGGTGCGACGAGGTGGGAAATGGTGCGCGGCGTGATTCTTCCGTCCGCGCGTTCGGGAATCGCGGCGGCAATGATCCTCGGTCTTGGGCGGGCGCTCGGAGAGGCAATCGCGGTCACGCAGGTGATCGGCGGGGCGACGACCTTCAGCAAATCATGGTTTGCACCTGCCGACACGCTCGCGAGCAAGGTCGCCGGCAATTACCAGAGCGCCTCCACCCGTCTCGAAGCGGCGTCGCTCATCGAGCTCGCGGCGATCCTCCTCGTCCTCGGCCTCATCGTGAACATCCTGGCTCAGGTGATCGTCAGACGCTTCGATCCCGCGCGGACGAGGTCGGCGTGATGAGCAGCGCAGTTCCGGAGTTCGACCTCAGACCCGGCGGACGGCTCCGCCGCCGTCGCATCGTCAACCGGATCATGGAGTCCATGGGCACGCTCGCCGCGCTGCTTGCGGTCGGGGTGCTCGTGATCGTCGTCGTCTCGGTGGTCCGAAAGGGGGCGCCGGCGCTCAGCTGGCATTTCCTGGTGAGCAAGCCGAATCTCTTCGGGGGTCCCGGTGGTGGGATTGCAAGCGCGATCGTCGGGACGGTGATCATCGTCGGGGTCGCCGCCGCCATCGCGCTGCCGGTCGGCGTCCTGACCGCCGTCTACCTCACGGAATTCGCGCCGCGACGCGTTGGCGGTCTGATCCAGCTCGTGATCGACGTGATGGCCGGCCTGCCGACCATCGTGGTTGGTGTCTTCGTGTACGGCCTGCTCGTGGTGGGTCACCAGCAGAGCGGGTACGCGGGCGCCGTGGGCCTTGCGATCGTGATGTTGCCGCTGATCGCCCGCGCGACTCAGGAGGTGCTGCTGCTCGTTCCGTCCTCGCTGCGCGAGGCGAGTCTCGCGCTGGGCGTGAGCCGCTGGCGAACCGTGATCGGAGTCATCCTGCCGACGGCCCTCAGTGGGATCGTCACGGGTGGAGTGCTGGCT
>VAWR01000119.1 GCA_005885245.1 Actinomycetota bacterium
CGTCATGTCCGCCCACCACGATCCGCGCGACGGCGCCGCGCCCGAGACCTACGATCGCCTGCGGCCCCGCCTCGTCGAGACGCTCCTGGAGAGCGGCGCGGAGGTGGGCCTGCACGGGAGCTACACCGCGGCCGACGACCCCGCCCGGCTCGCTGCCGAAAAGCACACGCTCGAGGAGCTGGCCGGTCCGATCGCGGGCCACCGCTACCACTACCTCCGCGCCGACCCGCACCGGAACCTCGCCCCGCTCGCGGAGCTCGGGCTCACATACGACACCACGCTCGGCTTTCCCGACGCGGTCGGGTTCCGCGCCGGCATCGCGCGGCCGTTCCGGCCGTGGAGCTTCGAGCGCGAGGCGCCGCTCGACCTGCTCGAGGTTCCCCTTGCTGCGATGGACGCCACGCTCGCGGAGGAGCGCTACCTCGGCCTGGCCGCGAAACGCGCCGAGCCGCAGCTCACGCGCCTGCTCGACTGGGCGGCAGAGCACGGCGGCGCCTTTGCCGTTCTCTGGCATCCGGACCGCTTCGACCCCGCCACCTCGGGCGGCTGGGACCGGCTCTACTCCAGGCTGCTGGACGCGGTGTTCGAACGCGGCGGCTGCTGCGTTCCCGCCGCCGAGCTCGTTTCGTCCCACTCGACCTGATCGAAGTAGCGGAGAGCGCGCCGGGTCGGTCGCACCTGTGCGCCGAGCTGCGCCAGATCCTCCCGGGAGATCTCGCCGAGCGCGCTCTTGATCCCGAGATAGGGCAGGTTGAGGTCTTCCTGGTAGACGACCGTCGAGATCCGCGGGTTGATCTCGATCACGTGGTCGCCCACGAGCTGGATGTTGAAGAAGTGCTCGATGCCGAACTCCGCGACGATCCGCTGCGCGACCTCGAGGAGCCAGTGGTCGTTCAGCGTCTCGAAGTACATCGCGAGGCCGGCCCGCATCGACTCGCGGGTCTTCGCATGCCCGAGCAGGATCTGGCCCGAGCGTGCGATGCCGTCGATCGTTCGCTCTCGACCCTCCGCGAGCTGCATCACGAGCAGGTCCGGTCCTCCCTCCTCGGGCAACACTTCGAGCACGTCTTTCAGGCGCAGCGCGAGATTCCCAGGGCGCTCCTCGATCAGTTGCTTCGCGCGGTCGACCGTGGCGTCCAGGACGCGAAAGCCGCGCGACCCGGAGCTCGAGACCGGCTTGAAGCAGACCGCGCGGTCCGGATAGCCGAGCTCTTCGGCTGCGAGGGCGAGTGCACGCCCCCCAACGACCTTCCGCCAGGCGGGTGCCTGCAGACCGAGCCGCTGCAGGAGCGCGTAGGTTTCCGCCTTGTCGTTGGCCCGGCGGATCGTCTGGGGTGACGAGACGAGCACGGTCGTGCCGATGAAGCGCTCCTTCGCCTCGGCGAGACCCTGCAGGTCGAACGACGACTGGGGGAGGACGGCATCGACGTTCTCCCGCCTCACGATGTTGAGGACGGCATCGGCGAACGCGGGATCGCGGCCGGGCGGCACGACGAAGAAGCGGTCGCAGAAGTGGCGTCCGATCGCCTGTGGCGACATGTCCGTTCCGACGATGCGCACGCCGCGCTCGCCGTTCATACGGAGCGCCCGCAAGAGCGCTGCCGTCCCGGGAGCGCCCGCGGCGGTGATGAGGACCGAGATGTCGCGCATCCGAAGCGGCGATGCTACTGAGCTAACTGGACGCGGCTCCGGGGAAGAGAAGGCGGACGCGATCCCAACGGGCGATTTCGCAGCCGTCGGTCCGGCTGAAACGTGCTCGGATCGCATGCCCACGAAAGCGGCCGGTGACGAGCGCTTGCTGCGGCCCCCCGTAGATCTGTGTGCACACCGTGTCCCTGGGCGTTGCCGCGAACGGGTGGGTGAGCCGCGCGAGCCGCGTGCAGGCCGCCGCAGGCCGGGGAAGCGTCCCGCCGGCAGGCGCGCAGCGCAACGTGTAGGTCTTCCCGCCGGGATGGCCTTGCCCGTTTGGCCAGACCGTGATGTGCAGCGACGTGGACGCCAGCAGGATTGCGGCGAGAACGCTCATCGTCCGAGGATAGGCAAGAGGCGTCGCAACCGTTGGCGTTCCACCGGCAGATAGAAGCCGAGCAGCAGCAGGACGAGCGGAAAGGAGGCGGTCAGCGCGAGGGCGACGCCGAGCGGGACGTCCATGACCTTGCCGAAGACGGTCAGAGCGACGCTTGCGAGACCGAGCGTGGCCACACGCCGCCACTGGTAGGACACGGGAAAGACCCGCTGCGCGCGCCACGCCATCCCCACGAAGAGGAGCGTGTACGCAGCGACGGTTGCGATCGCCGCGCCCATACGCCCGTACGGGGGGATCAGCGCGAAGTTCAGCGCGACGTTGAGAACGGCCGCGACGCCCGTCACGAGCCAGTTCGAACGGGTCTGCCGCGCACGGCCGGTGCCGATCTGCACGACGACGTACGCGCCGAAGGCGGCGACTCCGAAGGCGAGCGGCGCGACCACGTTCTGGGCGGGATAGAACGGTCTCGTCGTGATCAGCCTCACGATCCACGGCGCAAGCAGACCCAGCGCGAGCGCGATCCAGCAGCAGACGTAGACGACGTACGTCAGCACGAAGCTGTAGGTGCGCTGGGCCTCGCGGTCGTCGTCGATCGAATAGGCGAAGGCGGGCCAGGCCAGACGAAACGCGGTCAGGAGTAGGACGAGGGCGGATGCAACGCGGACGCCGATCGAGTACAGGCCGACCTCGTGCGCGTCGGTCAGCTTGATCAGGAAGAAGCGGTCGCTGAAGTTCGTCAGCCAGAGCGCGACCGCCGAGGGCACGAGCGGTAGCCCGAACCGATTCATCGCCCGGTACAACCTGCGGTCGAACTGCAGGCCGAGCGCGCGCCGGCTGTAGGTCAGCAAGGCGGCATACACGATCAGGGTGCCGATGAAGTTCCCGACGAGCACGCCGAGCGGACCCTTGTGGAAGACGACGACGAGCACGACGGTCGCGGCGATGGTGATGCCGACATTCGCCAGGGTCGCGGCGACGTACGCCGTCGAGCGCTGCTCGACCCGGAAGAGCGACGTCAGCTGCTCGTAGTTCAACGCCGCCCAGAATCCGATGAATGCTGCGGTCACGAGACCGCCGTGACCATGCGTGCCGAAGAGCAGCCACGAAACCTGCGGCGCGAGCGCGATTCCGGCAGCCGTGACGACGGTCGACGCGGCCATCACGTACCAGAAGGCGGTGCGCACGACGAGCCGCCGCCGCTCGGGCTCGGCCGAGTCGAAGTAGAAGCGGAAGAAGGCGCTCTTCATTCCCTGCGCGACCAGGGCCGTCAGCACGGCCGAGAGCGCGACGAGTGTCTCGATCAGTCCGTAGTCGCTCGGCGAGAGGTACCGCGTGTAGAGCGGCAGCAGGAGCACGCCGATAATGCGCGCGGCGATGCTGCCCAGCCCGTAGATCGCCGAGTGGCGCAGCAGCTCAATGATCCGCGCGAACATCTCTGAGACTCAAAGTATGGAGCGGTAGATCTCGATGAAGCGGTCGGCCACCTTGTCGAGGTCGTGAACGCGCTCGACGTAGGCGCGGCCTTCCTCCCCGAGCCGCTTCCGCAGCTCGAAGGACTCCACGAGCGGGCGCAGCTTCTCCACGAGATCGTCTTTCGTCGCGGCCACGATCGGCACCTTCACGCCGAAGGCCCCTTCGGTCTGCGCCACCGCCTCTGCATTCAGGTGGGTGACGACCGGCTTGCCGTAGGCCATCGACTCGATCGCGAAGACCCCGTGCCAGAGGTAGTGCAGCTGGTCGACGACGATGTCCGCCCGCTTGAACCTCTCGACCGCCTCGTCGTGCGGGACCCCGTGTACGACGTCGAGGTCGACGGGCAGCTGCGCGCACGCGTCGACTACATGACGCGTTCCCTTCTTCTCGAGGTCCGACGGGGCGTGCACCACCAGCGGACGCTCGCGCGCGACCGGGCGCACGGGCTCGTAGTCGCGCAGATCGAGGCCGGGTGGAATCACCACCGCGTCGGGAACCCAGCGCGTCGCCGCGTACGAACCGACGATCCAGTTGTCGAACTTCTTGCGGTACTCGAGCTCCTCCGGACGCTTGCCGCGGATGTCGTCGCCGAGGAAGTGCATCACCGACCTCTTGCGAGCCGCGCGGAGGATCGGCATGTTGAGCGATTTCGGGACGAGCGTCTTGCCGAAGTAGAAGTGGAAGATGTCTGCCTGGGGGAGGTAGCGGGCCAGTGCGCGCCACTGCACAGCCTGTTGTCGCAGGAGTCCCCGCCGCGGCAGGTCGAGGTTGATGTCGAATTCGTCGGGACGCCATTTCTGCGGCCAGAAGACGAGCAGCCGCGCGTCCACGCCCTTGCGCCGGAGAGCGTTGACGTGCGCCCAGCCGGTACCAGCGAGGTTGACGGGCAGGTGAAGGACGCGAGCGTCGATCGATGCGGGCACAAGCGCAACGATACGATCCGCGGCCTGAAACGCACGCTTTATCGGGCGGCTCGCAACGTGCGACACCCGCGGCGCCTGCTCGAGGCGCGCACCATTCGAGCCGAGGTGGTGGACTTCCTCGGCGGTCGCGAGATGCTTGCGAGCTACGAGCGCGAGGTGCGTGCGAGCGGCCTGCGCGAGCGCCTGCTCGACAAGGGACGCGAGCATCTCGCCGCAGTGGGCGGCAGCGGCCACTCGCTTGGCGCGATCGGCTACACGGAGGGGACGTATCTCTATGCCGTGCTGCGGCACGTGCGTCCGCAGGTGGCGGTGGAGACCGGCGTCGCAAACGGGTTCTCCACAGCCTTTTCGCTGCTTGCGCTCGAGCGGAACGGCGAAGGCCACCTGCACTCCGTCGACCTCCCACGCGAAGTCGGCCGCGACTACGACCCCGGAACGTTCTACGAAGGCGAAGGGCGGGCCGGCATACCATCCGGTTCCGAGCCGGGCTGGCTGATCCCGCCCGAACTGAAGGAGCGGTGGACGCTGATCCTCGGCCGCAGCCAGGACGAGTTGCCGTCGCTGCTCGACCGGCTGGGGATGATCGATTCCTTCATGCACGACAGCGAGCACTCGTTCGACTGCATGTGGTTCGAGTTCAACGAGGCCTGGCCCCATCTGCGAGAGGGCGGCGTGCTGCTCTCGGACGACGTCAACTCGACCGAGGCGTTCCCGCGGTTCGTACGGGAGCAGGGCCGCCGGCCGACCCGCCTGGCCCGAGGGATGGCGCTCCTGCAGAAGTGACTTGACAAGTTAGTGAGCAATAGCTAACTTACGCCCGCGATGGCAGTGAGCGAACGCAAGTCGGCGACTGAGCGGCGGGACGAGATCCTCGAGGCGGCGCTCGTCGAGTTCGCGGCACATGGGCTCGACGGCGGCTCGACCGAGGCGATCGCGAGAGCGGCCGGGATCTCCCAGCCTTACGTCTTCCGGCTCTTCGGCACGAAGAAGCAGCTCTTCATCGCCACCGTTGAACGCTGCATGCGCGGGACCCTGGACATGTTCCACACGGCCTCCGCCGGCCTGAAGGGCGAGGACGCCCTCCATGCCATCGGCGAGGCCTATGTCGAGCGCCTGGCGAGCGATCCGACCTATCTGCATTCGCAGATGCAGGCCTATGCGGCGTCCGGCGACCCGGAGATCCGCGAGGTCGTCCGGCGCGGCTACGGCGAGCTCGTGGACTACGTCGAGCGGGTGTCGGGAGTGCCGGCGGATCGTGTCGCGCACTTCTTCGCCAAGGGCATGCTGCTCAACGTCATCGCGTCGATGGATCTGCTCCAGGCCGAGGAAGGTTGGGCCCAGCGTCTGATCGACGGGTGCCGGAAGGACGTCTGAGCGTCTTTTTTTGGATCAAAAGGAAGTGACCACTCACAAGCATATGCCGGTTATCCGCACCTCGACACGCCAGGCAGCCGCATTCGCGCGGCGACTGCGAGTCCGCAGGATCGAGGCAGAGACCCGAAGGAGGAAGCGATGACAGCCAAGACACGCACCATCTGGACGTTTGCGATCACCTCTGCGGCCGTCTTCATGGCGACGCTCGACAACCTCGTGGTCACGACCGCGCTTCCGGTGATCCGGAAGGACCTCCATGCCTCGATCGAGAGCCTGGAGTGGACGGTGAACGCATACACCCTCACCTTTGCCGTGCTCCTGTTGACCGGAGCCGCGCTGGGCGACCGCTTCGGCCGCCGCCGCATGCTCGCGGTCGGGCTCGGCATCTTCACCCTCTCGTCCGCTGCCGCCGCATTGGCACCGTCGGCCGGCGCGCTCATCGCCGCGCGGGCGGCGCAAGGTGTCGGTGGCGCGATCGTGACGCCGCTGACGCTCACGATCCTCAGTGCAGGCGTCCCCGCGAACCGGCGGGGAGCGTTCATCGGTGCGTGGAGCGGCATCGCCGGCCTCGCCGTCGCGTTCGGGCCGCTGGTCGGCGGCGCAGTCGTCAGCGGTATCTCCTGGCACTGGATCTTCTGGCTGAACGTCCCGATCGGCGTCGTCCTGATCCCGCTCGCGCTCGCGCGGCTGGACGAGACGCACGGCCCGGCGACCAAGCTCGACCTCCCCGGTCTCGCACTCGCAAGCGGAGGGCTGTTCGGAATCGTCTGGGGCCTGGTGCGCGGTAACGGGCAGGGCTGGGCCTCGCCGGAGATCGTCGGCGCGCTGACGGCCGGTGCGATCGTGCTCGCGCTCTTCGTCCTGTGGGAGTTGCGTGCAGCCGAGCCGATGCTCCCGATGCGCTTCTTCCAGAACCGTGTGTTCGCCCTCGCCAACGTCGCGTCACTGCTGATGTTCTTCGGGATGTTCGGCTCGATCTTCCTGCTCTCACAGTTCTTTCAATCCATACAGGGCTACTCGCCGCTCGGATCGGGCGTTCGCATCCTTCCCTGGACGATCATGCCGATGTTCGTGGCCCCGATCGCGGGCGCTCTCTCCGATCGCGTTGGCGGCGCTCGCCTGATGGGGATCGGGCTCGTCCTGCAGGCCTCCGGGCTGGCATCGATCGCTGCCGTCTCGACGCCGACGACCCCGTACTGGCAGCTGGTCGCGCCGTTCATGGTGTCGGGCATCGGCATGGCGATGTTCTGGGCGCCGGTCGCGAACGTGGTGCTCGCCGCTGTCCGCCCTGAGGAAGAGGGGCAGGCGTCCGGGGCGCAGAACGCGATCCGCGAGCTTGGCGGCGTGTTCGGGGTGGCAGTGCTCGCCTCGGTCTTCTCGGCCTACGGCGGCTACCGGACTTCCGACACGTTCGTCAACGGCATGAACGCGGCCGTGTGGATCGGTGCCGGCGTCGTTCTCCTCGGGGCGGTCGCCGCCTTCGCCATCGGCAAAACTCGTGTCCGCGTCGCGGAGCAACCTGTTCAAGCGGAGCCCCTGGTAGAAGCTGCCTAACGCTGCTAAGGCAACTAGCTCGAGGGCCGCGCTTGTGCGCGGCCCTCGCAGTCGCTCCCTACGCATGCCGCCGCGTCCTCACGGCGCTGCGCAGTCCTCGTGCCTTTCACCTTGCAGCCAGTCGCTCGGGTTCGCGCCCCCGTAGAACCGGACGAGAGGTCCGACGCCCGCCGGCTCGAAGGAGAATGTCTTCCAGTCCTGAGCAAAGCCCGCCGTGTCTCTCCCTAGGCAGCCCGGCGAGCCCGGCTCCGCCGCTGGAGGTCCGGCGGCCGCCGAGGTCGCTGCCGTGATTGCAAACACGGCTACCGCCAAGAGGCCGACGATTACTCGGCGGAGTGCCTGCAGCTGATTGGTACGCATGATGCCTCCTTTCCGTCGCTTCTTGGTGCCTCGTCCGATGATCGGAGCAGGCGCTATCGGGGCGCTATCCAACGGCTACGGTCCCGCCGGGTTTGCTCGAGGTCGGCATCCTGGGGCCCCTCGAAGTGGTTGGCGGCTAGTTGTCGAGCTGATCCCAACCGGGTGGCAGGCTCGGCACCTGCCACCCGGGATCGGGCCGCCAGTCTTCCCAACCGGTCGGCCAGGGCGGACTCGCGAGAACGCGCTCGCCGTTCGTTCTGATTCGGGCAGCGCGCTCGGGTGAGAAGAAACCCCGCAGCACG
>VAWR01000146.1 GCA_005885245.1 Actinomycetota bacterium
AGTCCTCGGTGGGGACGCTCGCGGTTGTAATGCACGGTGTAGGCGCGTAGCACTCGCTCGAGGTGGCGCCGGCCGAGGATGAGCAGCCAATCGAGACACTCGGCGCGTACGCTGCGAACGAAGCGCTCGGCGTAGGCGTTTGCTTGTGGTGCACGGATCGGTATGTGGATGATCCTGATCCCTTCGCTGCGGAAGATCTCCTCGAACGAGGCCGTGAACTTGCTGTCGCGATCGTGGATTAGGAATCGCATTCGTTCGAACACTCCGGTGAAGCTGAGGTTGCGGGCCTGCTGGGTCACCCAGGCGCCGGTCGGGTTGGCTGTGCAGCCCGCCAGGTGGACGCGGCGGCTTTCGATCTCGATGAAGAACAGGACGTAAAAGCGACGGAGCGAGATCGTCTCGACGGTGAAGAAATCGCACGCGAGCATGCTCGCGGCTTGCCGGCGGAGGAAGTCTCGCCAGTTCGGACCCTCACGACGCGGCGCGGGCTCGAGCCCAGCTGCGAGCAACAGCCGTCGCACGGTGCTCGCCGAGACACGGCGGCCGAGCTTCAGTAACTCACCGGCGATCCGCGGGTATCCCCAGCGCGGATTCTCGCGGGCGAGCCGCAGGACCAGCTCTCGCACCTCAGGATCCACTGCCGGCCGGCCCGGTTTCCCTCGCGGCTGCGCCCACTTGCGTCGAACCAGCTCGCGGTGCCAACGTAGAAGTGTCTGGGGCGTCACGACCAGCCCCTGCCGCCGCCACCGTGGTAGCACGGGCGAGCGCAGCGAGGAAGGCGCGATCTGCCGGTCGCAGCGGAGAGCGACCCGTTTGTCGTGCGAGCACGACGAGCTGATGCCGCAACACCAGTAACTCGATGTCTTTGGCGAACTCGCTGCGCCGACGCCCGACAAGCAACCGCAGCAGGCCCGAGAAGGCGAGATATGCGAAGGAAAGGAGCATCAGCCGATGCTCCCAGAGGCGGTCGCCAGCGGTGCCGATAACAGGAACCTAGGTTTTGGAACCCTTCAGGGTCCGTGAGGCGCTTGACTCGTGCACCGCTGTCCGAGATAGTCACGCCGTTCATGACAACGATGTCATCTCGTCGATGACGGCGCCGTCGCCACCGCCACCCCTGCTCGAAGCGCGGAACGTCCAAAAGCACTTTGGCCGTGTCGTCGCATTGCGCGAGGCGAACTTCACGCTCCGGCCGAACGAGGTCCACGCGATCGTCGGCGACAACGGGGCCGGCAAGTCGACCCTGATCAAGATCATCTCCGGGGTGTACCACGCTGACTCCGGCGAGATCGCGATCGATGGCCGGCCGGTCACCATCGCAAACCCGCGCGAGGCGCGCGAGTTCGGCATCGAGACCGTCTACCAGGATCTCGCGCTCGCGGACCACCTCGACTCGTCGGGCAACCTCTTCCTCGGCCGCGAGCAGTTGCGTCCTCCGCCGCTGTCCTGGTTCGGATTCCTGGATAAGAAGGCGATGCGCCGCCGCGCCCAGGAGGAGATGCGCCGGCTGAAGATCGGCATCCAGTCGGTCGACCAGCCCGTCCTCAGCCTGTCGGGCGGACAGCGGCAGGCGGTCGCCGTCGCGCGCGCGATCGCGTGGGGTAGGCGAATCGTGATCATGGACGAGCCGACGGCCGCGCTCGGCGTGCGCGAGTCGTCGATGGTGCTCGAGCTGATCAAGGAGGTTCGCAGCCAGGGACTCGCCGTGATCATGGTCAGCCATAACCTTCCCGAGGTCTTCGCGGTCGCCGACCGGATCACGGTGCTGCGCCTCGGCAGGACGATCGTGACCCTCGACAAGAGTGAGACCAGTCTCGAAGACGTCGTCGGGATGATGACCGGCGCGTTGGCGGTCGCCGCCTAGGCGGTTATCGTGGCGCACACACCAGGGCGCACGAACGGCTCGAAGCCGCGTCCCACGATGAGCGACGTCGCCGCGGCCGCGGGAGTGAGCCTCAAGACGGTCTCCCGGGTCGTGAATGAGGAGCCGGGTGTCCGCCGCGAGACCGCCGAGATCGTCCACCGGACGATCGCGCAGCTCGGCTTCCGCCGCAACGACCTGGCGCGAGCGCTCCGCCACGGCCGGCGCTCGGGTCTGTTCGGCCTCGTGATCGAAGACGTTTCCAACCCCTTCTACTCCGCGATCGCGCGCGGCGTCGAGGAGGTCACGCGAAGGCGCGGCATGCTCGCGATCGCCGCCAGCTCAGACGAGGACGGCGAGCGCGAGCGGGACCTCGTCCGCCTGTTTTGCGAGCGGCGAGTAGACGGCCTGCTGATCGTGCCCGCGAGTGCCGACCACAGGTACATGTTGCCCGAGCTCCGGTCAGGGACGCGCGTCGTTTTCATCGACCGACCTCCCGGAAAGATCGACGCAGACGTCGTCCTGCTCGACAACGTGGGTGGGGCGCGAATCGCAGTCGAGCACCTGATCGCGCAGGGGCACCGGCGGATCGCCTTCGTCGGCGACGTGTCCGGAATTTTCACGACGGCAGAGCGTCTGCGCGGTTACAGAAAGACGCTCGCACGAGCAGGTCTACCGCCCGACCCGTCGCTGATCCGGCTCGGCGTCCACGACGCAGGGGCCGCGGAAAGGGCTGTCTACGAGCTGCTTGCTCTCCCGGAGCCGCCGACGGCTCTTTTCGCCGGCAACAACCGCATCACGGTGGGCGTGCTGCGCGTGCTCGCCCGTAGCGGGTTCCGCCTCGCGCTCGTCGGCTTCGACGATCTCGAGCTCGGTGAGATGCTCGCGGTGCCGGTGACGGTCGTCGCGTACGACGCAGCCGATCTCGGCCGAGGGGCCGCGGAGCTGCTCGCACAGCGCCTCGCCGGCGACGACAGCCCGCCGCAGCGCATCGTCCTGCCAACGGCGCTGATCGTGCGCGGCTCGGGTGAGGTGAAGCCGTGAACCCGGTCGAGCTCCCGCCGAACCAGCTTCACCACTTCTACCGCGGCGGTGAAGCGATCGCGAGCTTCCGCGGCATCCGGTCGACCGACGACCACGCCCCGGAAGACTGGGTCGGGTCGACCGCGACGATGTTCGGAGCGGACGGAGCCGGCCTGAGCGCGCTCCCGGACGGGCGGCTGCTCCGAGACGCGATCGCGGCCGATCCGGTCGCGTACCTCGGTCCGGCGCACACGGCGCAGCACGGCACCGATTGCGCGCTGCTCGTGAAGTTGCTCGACGCCGGCGAGCGGCTGCCTGTTCACTTCCATCCGGACCAGGCATTCGCCCGAAGCCACCTCGGCCTCGCTCACGGCAAGACGGAGGCCTGGCTGATCGTCGAGACGCGCGGCGAGCGCCCAACGGCGTGGCTCGGCTTTCGCGAAGACGTCGATCTCGACGTTCTCGCGGGCTGGGTCGATCGTCAGGATCGCGCGACCCTGCTCGACGCACTCAACGAGCTGACCGTCGGTCCAGGCGACTGCTTCTTCGTCCCGGCTGGACTCCCGCACGCGATCGGCGAGGGAGTCTTCCTCGTCGAGCTTCAAGAGCCGTCCGACCTCTCGGTGCTGCTCGAATGGACGGGATTCGACGTTGACGGCAGGCGCGACGGCCACCTCGGGCTCGGCTTCGACGTCGCGCTCCAGAATGCGCGTCGCGCCGCCGTGGGAGGCGACGAGCTCGCGGAGCTGAAACGGGAGACGGCGGCCGCTCCCGAATCGCGCCCGGGAGCGCGCACGCTCCTCCCCTCTGCCGCAAGCTCCTTCTTCAGGGCGGAGCGCCTCCGCCCGGCCCCAGCGGTGTCCCTCGAGCCGGCGTTCTCGATCCTCGTCGTGGTCGACGGTGACGGCAGACTCGACACAGAGGGCGGGACGGCGACGCTCTCGCGGGGCGAGTCGCTGCTCGTCCCGCATGCGGCAGGCCCGGGTGAGCTGACAGGCTCGGTCGACGTGATCAGGTGCCTTCCGCCCGCTCCGAATGGAGATCCGACACCGTGACATCCAAGGCTGAGGTGGAGAGCGTGGAGTCCGAGGAAGCGCCGCACGTCGGAGAACGCACGCGGCGCGATCGTGCGACGGAAGCACTCGGACGCTCCTGGCTCCTCCTCTTCCTCATCGCGCTGATCGGCTACTTCTGGCTTTCGACCCCTTCGGGGACGTTCCTCACCTGGACGAACCTCGAGCAGATCGCGCTCAACACGTCCGAGGTCATCCTGCTCGCGATCGGTGAGACATTCGTCATCGTCACCGCAGGGATAGACCTCTCGATCGGCGGGATCCTGTTCTTCAGCGCCGTCGCCGGTGGCGAGGTGATGATTCATCTCGCGGGGACGAGTGAGCAGACGATCAACGGCCAATACCCGCACTCGGGCCTCGCGATCCCCGTGGGAATCGCCGTCTGCATCCTCGCCGGGACGACATGGGGACTGATCAACGGCACGCTCATCACGAAGCTGCGCCTGCCGCCGTTCATCGTCACTCTCGGCACGTTCGGGATGACCTTCGGCTTCGGTGACCTGATCAGCGGTGGCTCCTACCTCCCGTCTCCGGTTCCGCCGGCCCTGTCGAGCCACTTCGGGAACGGGAAGATCCTCGGGCTCTCCTCGCCGATCTACGTCGCGATCTTCTTCCTCATCGTCGCGCATGTCGTCTTCCACCACACGCGCTTCGGCCGCTACACAGCGGCGATCGGGTCGAATCAAGAAGGCACACGGCGCACAGGCATCGCAGTCGACCGTCACATCATCAAGGTCTATGGACTCGCCGGATTCCTCGCCGGCGTCGCGGCCGTCCTCGACTTGGCGATCTTCACGAACACGACGTCGGTCTCGCACCAGACAGACAACCTCAGCGCGATCGGCGCGGTCGTCATCGGCGGGACGAGTCTCTTCGGCGGTGTGGGCACGGTTCTCGGTAGCGCAGTCGGCGCGTTCGTTCCGACCGTTCTCCAAAACGGTCTAGTCATCGAAGCAGTCCAACCCTTCTGGCAGGAGGTCGTCGTCGGCGCAGCGATCATCCTGGCCGTCTACGTCGACCAGGTTCGCCGCCGGCGAGCAAATCGGTGACACGACAAAGGAGGTGCGACCAGCTCACTTCGTCCGACACAAACGCAGACCACATCGTCGTTCAGTCGACGGGAAGGAGTTTCACGATGTCACGCCGCATAATCGCGGTGCTCATCGCGTTCACGCTTGCCGCCGCGGCGCTCGCTTCAACGGCAGCGCTCGGCAGCGGCGAATCGCAGCAGGCACCTCAAGCACAGAAGAAGACCTACACCTTCTACCTCGTCGCCGGGATCGCCTCCGACGCCTTCTATCTGACGATGAAGAAGGGCGCGCAAGCGGCTGCGAAGAAACTCGGCAACGTAAAGGTCGTGTTCACCGGCTCACCCGCGGCGTTCTCGCCGAACACGCAGATCCCGTTTCTCAATGGGGCGATCGCGCGCAAGCCCGACGCGATCCTGATAGCGCCAACCGACAAGACGGCGCTGATCGCCCCGATCCAACGGGCGATCAAGGCCGGGATCCCGGTGGCGACAGTGGACACGTTCATCACGAAACGGATCGCGTTCACGAACGTCTCGACTGACAACCCGGCGGGCGGCAGGGCCGCCGCGGACGCGCTCGCGAAAGCGATTGACAAGTCCGGCGACGTTGCCGCGATCAGCGTCAACCCGGGGATCAGTACGACCGACCAGCGCCGAGACGGCTTCGCGGCGCAGCTGAAGAAGTACCCGAACATCAACTACTTGGGCGTTCAGTACTGCAACGACGACCAGACGAAGGCGTCGAACCAAACCTCGGCGCTTCTCGCGGGACACCCAAACCTGAAGGGCATGTTCGCCATGAACGTCGTCTCCGGAAACGGAGTGACGCAGGCGGTGACGGCGGCCGGCAAGTCGGGCAAGGTCAAGCTGGTCGAATTCGATGCGGGCCCGCCGCAGGTGCAGGCACTGAAGGCAGGGACGATCGACGCCCTCATCGCGCAGTACCCATACGGCATCGGTCAGAAGGCCGTCCAACTCGCCTACAAGTACGTCACCGGGCACAAGGCCGGGATCAAGAAGCACTACGGCACTGGCTCGGCGATCGTCACGAGGGCAAACGTCAACAGCCCGAAGATCAAGAAGTTCCTGTACACGCCGTAACGATGAGCACGGGATCGGGGACGGGCGGTCTCCGCGAAAGCCGGCCGCCCGCTCCGGCCACCGTGCGTCGGCGAATCCCTCGTCGGCCGCCGGTTAGGTCGTGGCGCGAGGAAAGGCGCGGCGATCCGGGCGCACCGGCTCGACGTCGCGATCGTGTTCGTGACCGTGCCGCCTTACGGCAAGCTGCCCTCCTCGCTCCGTCAGTGCGGCTCGTTCGGCTGTTTCGCCTGCTGAGGGTAGGCGTGGTCAGCGGCCGCGCTCTTTAGGCTGAACGAGGGCTCACCTCCGGCAGCGCTCTACGGCACCGACCTCCCAACCGCGGCGCAGGCTCACCGCAACCAAGCTCTACCTCTCACAGACCAACGTCGAGCAGATCCGCAACATCCAGCGGACCATCCTCGGTAAGACGTCGGGCGCCGACGCCGACCACCTCGCGAGCATCATGCGCGGCCTGCCGTCACTGACGTGCGTTTAGTCTTCGCGGAACTTGCAGTAACGCTTGCAGCCGTGGTCGCAATGTCGCTGACCGGCAAAGAAAAGGCTCTGTCTCCAGAGCCTTTCTCAGTAGCGGGGGCAGGATTTGAACCTGCGACCTCCGGGTTATGAGACCAGCCGATCCAGGTCATCTACGGTCGCCTTGGCTTATCTAAGCCATCCCGAGTGGGCTGAGGTGATCCTCGAGCAGCTCAGATGGGTACAAAATGGGTACAAAGTTCGCGTCAGTTCTGACAACAGAGGCGCCAGCTTGAGTCCGCTTCTGCGGGCAGAACCGAACGTTGCGCAAACCACCCGCTGCTCCAGGCTGAGTCGCTGAGCGTCAAGTGAGAGGGCCGCGGTCAGCGCCGTCGACCGGGCGCTGACCGCGCTGAACAACTTCCCGATCGACAACGCGATCCAGACCGACGCGGCGCTCAACCACGGCAACTCCGGCGGCCCGCTACTGAACGCTAGCGGCGAGGTGATTGCGTGAACTCGCAGATCAACTAGCAACTCTCGCGAGCAGGAGACTTGGCCGATCGGGGGCGACATCATCGGCTTTAGTGGACCGCGTCGCGACGCCGACGCTCGACCGGCTTCGCGACGCGATCGCCGGCCACAACCGGGAGACACACCATCAAGCTCGGCATCTACCAGGCAGCTCGAAACAGACGATCGAGGTAAAGCTTGGGCAGCAAGCCTGATTGGGCCGCGAGGCGCCGCCCCTGGATAGCCTCGTACTTGGGGCCTGCTTCTGAGGCGGTGGCCAGCACAGCCTTGGGAGCACAGAGCGGAGGCCCGGAATGCCTGCTCCCGGCCCTCCGCTCACTTCTTTGCCGCGCCGCAGAACTGTGGCGTTATGCGGCGTCCGTGAAGAAGTTCGGCCCGAACCCAGACTCGGTGAATTCCCCACCCTGGCCGAGCACGAGCGTGACGCCTTCGGACTTGCCCGGCGGTGCGAAGCCTCCCGCGACGCACCAGATCGTCAGGGTTCCATCGTCGCCGGCAAGCGGTCCACCCGTCAGGTGTACTGCGAGCTTCGCCTCTCCGGCCACGATCCCGATGGCAGTCCTGCCGTAGAAGACGAAGTTCTCGACCGCGTCGACGGTCCACGTACCGGATCCGACGATCGTGCCGGCGGCGTTCTCGAGCGTGTAGGGCCCGCCGCCGCTGGCGCTGCCATTCGGCGCCTGGAAATCCCCGGCACCCTGAACGAATATCGTGCTTCCGTCCGCGGCTGTGGCCGGTGCGCCTAGGCCGCTCGGGCCGCCCCTAATGTGGACCAGGTAGCTGCCGTGGTTCCCGTTT
>VAWR01000147.1 GCA_005885245.1 Actinomycetota bacterium
CTGGTAACCAAAGGTCGAGATGATGCGCGCGAAGGGTCCAGCGCGCCGGCCGACGAATCCGCGTACATCGAGAGCATGGCGAACAGGACGACCGCCCCGGGGACGCCCGAGGGCGACCGTCCCAAGCAACCGACGCGCTGGTTGGCCTGCAACGAGCCGGTCGAGCAGCCGCTCGCCTTCCTCGGATCGCTTCGCTGTCTCGCCTGCCGCGAAGACAACGCCCCGCTTGACCCGACACTCGTCGCCGAGTGGCAGGCGGAGGGAGCCACCTTTTAGCCCGCGCCACGAGCCTTGTGGCTTTCGAGGGCCTCGTCAGCCGCTTGTCATCTTTACCTCCACTCACAGGCCGTCCTGCGCAAGCGCGCACGCGTACTCGGCAGGCGACCGCCGAGGCTTCTCCAACTACCAAATCATCGAAACGTGACAGGCCAGGAAGTCGCGCGGCTCAGTCACCTGCTGTCGCGTCGGGTTTGTTGGAAGTGCGACCGCGTCGTAGACGAACGCGGGCTTCGAACGCGCGCTTCTTCGGAGACCGGCGGGGCGCGGATGGTGCCGGCGCGCAGAGGGTGGTCGGTTGACGCGCGCTTGTCCCGGTGGAAGAGTCGCACCAGGTCACCGACTGAAGGAGGGAGAACAATGGCCTACTCGATCAGGTGTGCCGATGCCGGGGTGGACTGCCCAGGCTCATTCACGACGGAGACGAAGGAAGAGCTCATGAAGCACGTCGAGCTGCACGCGAAGGAAGCCCATCCGGACCTCGACCTTCAGCCCCAGCAGGTCGAGGCGCTCGTCAAGATTTCACACTAGGCAGCGCGCCGCAACGAGCGCACGAGAACGCTGCCGTCCCGCTAGCTGAATCGGCTCCAGCGAGGGGCTCGGATCCAGTGGTCCCGTTTCGGCTCTTACGCGACAACCAGCGCCGGCTCTGCCCCGATGGCAGGACGAACGCGCGAACACGGGCCCGGTTTACGGAGGCTGTCGTTCTTCTCCCGTTGTGGGTGGTCGCCCGCGCGGCCGGCCGGTGACCCGGCGAAGGCAACTGCGCCGCGGCGCAGAAGGAGCGTCATCGTGCGCTCCGTCCTCGACGTCGCCGCATCCCAAGAAGCTGAGATCCCGGCGATCGGGACGCTGAACGAGGGTGCGCTGCACGCTCAGCTCAAGAACTGGTACCAACGCCCCGGCGATCGCATCGAACGGGTCGTCGACGGTTTCGTCGTCGATCTTGTCCGCGGCGGCCTGCTGGTCGAGATCCAGACCGGTGGCTTCGCACCGCTGCGCCGCAAGCTCGAGCTGCTCACACGGCAGCATCGGGTGCGCCTGGTCGCACCGCTGCCGCTCGTTCGCCGGATCATCCGGCTCTCCGACGAGGGCGAGCTCCTGTCCGTCCGTCGCTCACCTCGCCGCGGACGGGTGGAGGACATCTTCAACCGGCTCGTCAGCATCCCCTCGCTGCTCTGCCGCTCGCACTTCGAGCTCGAAGTGCTCCTCACCCACCAAGACGAGCTCCGCGTCTACCGACCCGGGAAGGCGTTCCGCCGACACGGCTGGGTCGTGTCCGGTCGTCGGCTTGTCTCGGTCGAGCAGTGCCTCCGCATCACCAGTCCCGACGACGCCGCGCGTCTGCTCCCGCCCGGCCTGCCCGTACTCTTCGACACCGCCCAACTCGCCGAGGCAGCCGCAATCGAGCGCCGGACTGCCCAACAGATGACCTACTGCCTGAGAGCACTGGGCATCCTCCAAACGACAGGCAAACGCGGCAACGCCATCGTCCACCGCCGAACCGACAGAGTCGATCCCCGAACACCGATTCGCTGCACGCGGGCGAGTTGAGGGATCGGCCGACGAGGCTCCTCAATGCATAGCTGTCGCCTTTGGCGGAATCGCGACAATCGTGCCCGCGTCGGACACCTTTCAACGGTTACGGTCGATGGGCGCCGGGGCGCGATGTGTCACTTTGCATTGGGCTCTTTGGCGGAAGGGCGACGGTCGTGCTCGTGTCGTTACTACGTTTCAACGTTCGTGGGTTCGGGGTCGACGCGCGATTCGCCGTCCTGCCGGCTAGTCGTGTTGCGGTTGACACGACCTATAATCGCTCTTCGGTTTCGAAGGGGGAGGCAGAGAATGAAGAGGCCCTTGCTTCGGATCTGCGTGACCGCCGCGCTCGCAATTGTGGCTCTGGCGTTCGCCTCGAGCGCCTTCGCGCAGAACTACGTCATCCTTTACAAGCAGAACTCGGTCGCATCGGACGCGGCCGCAACGGTCAAGCAGGCCGGCGGGTCGGTGGTCACGACCTATCCGCAGATCGGGGTGGTGATCGCCCGGTCAAACTCGCCGAGCTTCAGCACGGCGGTGCTCAAAGACTCGCGGATCGACGCAGCCGCGTCGACGCGCGGATTCGGCGTCAAGCTTCGTGACGAGAGCCTCGTGGCGAACGGCCCACTGGCGGGTGGCTTGCCGAACTCGCCCGCGAGCGATTCAGACAACTTGTCGCCGCTGCAGTGGGACATGGCCCAGATCCACACGCCTGAGGCGCATGCGATCACGGGCGGAAGCAGTTCGGTCCTGGTTGGCGACATCGATAGCGGCATGGATTTCGAGCATCCGGACCTCGCGCCGAACTACGACGCGGCGGACAGCACTGACTGCTCGAGCGGGGCCCCCGCGCCGCTTCCGCCCGGAAACGATCTGTTGGGGCACGGCACGCACACCGCGGGAACGATCGCCGCTGCGTCGAACGGCGTCGGCATTGTCGGGGTCGCCCCGAACGTGCGAATCGCCTCCGTCAAGGCGATCAGCCCCGACTTTTTCCTCTATCCGGAGATGATCGTCTGCGCGTTCATGTGGGCGGGCACCCACCACATGAACGTCACGAACAACAGCTATTTCGCCGATCCGTGGCTGTTCAACTGCCGCAACGACCCCGAGCAGCGGGCGATCTGGAACGCCGAGAGGCGGGCGATCAAGTACGCGATGAGCCAGGGCGTCGTCGTCGTTGCTGCCGCCGGCAACTTCGCTGACGACCTCGCGCATCCGACGCAGGACGTCATCAGCCCCGACAACACCCCAGGCGAGACGCGCCGGATTCGGAGCGACTGCGCAGTCATTCCCGTCGAGATCCCGGGAGTCATCGGCGTCTCCGGCGACGGCAACCTCAGAATTAAGTCGTACTTCTCGAACTACGGATCCGGTGTGATCCAGGTGACGGCGCCGAGCGGGGACGACTTTCTTCAAGTCACGCCCGCGGCTCCGAACGGAATGGTGCTCTCGACGATCCAGCCCGGCTCGTTCTACGAGAGCATCCTTCCGCCGTCGTTCAAGGTGTTCGACTGCTCGGTCTCGCCGTGCGCCGAGTACCTGTACCTCGAGGGAACCTCGATGGCAGCGCCGCACGTCACCGGCGTCGCGGCGTTGATCGAGAGCCGGTACGGCCCGTTATCACCGGGCAGAGTGGCATCGATGATCACGCAAACGGCGGACTCGATCGCCTGCCCGGACCCCGCAACACTCGCGCTCTACAGTCCGTTCACATCGGTCTCGAACGGGGCTCCGCAAACCTGCGCGGGAGGGACCGGCTACAACTCCTGGTATGGACATGGGCAGGTGAACGCGCTCAGCGCGGTCACACACGCGCCGTGAGCAACACTAAGCCGACCGACGAGGGGCCGACACCCGCCGGCCCCTCGTCTCTGTCTCGCGGCGCAAAGAGCCAGTTCTGTGTTTGGGCATTTGCCGCCGGAACTTGAGCCGAAGTCGTTGAAGTCGTCTTGGCTTCGGCGCAGCCGAAGCCATATTGGCCTCGGGGCAGGTGACGAGCCGGGCGCGGATACATGACCCAGGAAACGTCGCGCCAGACCCTTCTTGTTGCTTATACAGGCAACGGGAAGTTCGCTTAAACGGCTTGCGTCAGCGCTTCTTGGTGGTTTTGTTCGACGTTTGGGTGGCACTTCGCGACGATCGCCGGGTTTATTTTTCGCGGTTCTGAGCGGAAAGAACGTTTCGGACCTGTGGCCGGTGTTAAGCGGAAAGTTCAGACCGAACCCGGTCGGGCCCGCCTCGTAGCAGCGGCACGCCACCGGCCAGCGGCGCAGCGCACGCATCGACCGCCTCATCGCCGTAGGCAGCGTCCACTCCTCGAGCAACTCGTCGGGCGTGGACCTCCGCCACCCGATCGAGTGCGCATCAACGTCCAGCCCAACCGTTACCGTCGTCGTCGAGTCGTACAGGGTCGGCGACGCTCCGTATGTGGCTCTACCGGGCCCACGCCCGGCAACCCACGACAGATGCGTAGGCGCCGACCACTCTCCGCCGACAACCGGACGGTCGGCCTGCGGGGCTAGGGGCTCCATCTTGTCTAGTCGTCTGCGGAGATGTCCGTTACCGCCGCGCCCGCGACGTGCACGAGGTCGGCCCCCGCGAGCCGGAGCGACTCGTCGTGCGAGCCGGCCTCGATCACGACCGATTCCCGGTTCGCGACGCTGAGATCGACGACGACAGGGTCGCGCCGACCGCTTACCGGAGGCACCGCTCCGAGCTCGAACTCCGGGTAGTCGCGCCTGAGATCCTCTTCCGTCGCGAGGTGCAGCGCGTGCCGGCCGCCGCCGTGGATCTCTCGCAGCTTGCGCAGGTCGAGCCGCGCAGAGGCCGGCAGGACTACGCGGACGTAGCCCTCCGGCGTCTTGACGATGAGCGTCTTCGCAACGTCGTCGGGTGAGACGCCGAGCGCCTGCGCCTCCGCAAGGGCGCTCTCGGTGTGCGCATGGGGGAGGAGCTCATAACTCACTCCGGCCTCGTCGAGAGCGCTCGTCAGGTCTGTCGTAGCCACCGCCCGAACCTCCTTCCGACTGGATGATGGCAGAGCTAGAGTCGCAGCCGAGGAGGTGGAGCGGTGAGAGCGCACATTGGAGACCGGATCGTGGTCGAGTCGGAGCGCGTCGCGCAGCCGCCGCGGAGGGGCGTCCTCGAAGAGATCATCGCCGACGAGCCGCCGCGCCTGTACGGATCGAGTAGCACGGCGACCTTTCGAGTCCATTCTCGAGGATCCGAGACCGTTGGCACCCGTGGCCAAAGGCGCTCGAAGGCCTCTACGATTGACACATGCTCGGCGTGATCGCGCTGCTCGTCGTCGTCGTCTCCGCCCCGTTCAAAGCCACGCTTCACGCGCCGACGCACACGCCCCGGACCAACACGCCGTGGACGATCTCGATCCGCGCGACGAATTCGGAGGGGCGGCCGATTCGCGCGCGCGTGACGATGCGATTCCTCTTTGCAGGCGTGCCGGTCGGCAAGGTTGACAAGGGTCGCGTCTACACGTTCACGGGAACCTGGCGCGAGAAGAAGGGTCAGGAGATCGAGTTCCCTGCGACATCGCGGGGGCAGCGGCTGACCTTTCAGGCGCTCGTGACCGCAAGGCGCCATACGATCAAGCTGAACTACTGGGTCCAGCCCCGGTGAGCGGCGGTGTCGACGTCGCCGTCGACGACGTCAGCAAGGCGTTCGAGAGTGGCCGAATCCGCGCGCTCGTCGATGCTTCTCTGCGGCTCGCGCCGGGCGAGTTCGCCTCGCTCACGGGACCGTCGGGAAGCGGCAAGAGCACGCTGCTCAATCTGATTGGCGCGCTTGACCGGCCGGACACGGGAACGATCTCGGTCGACGGCGCAGCGCTCGACACGCTCGACGCGGCCGAGTACCGGGCCGCGACGGTCGGCTTCGTCTTCCAGTTTCATAACCTCATTCCCACGCTGACCGCCCTGGAGAACGTGCAGGTGCCGATGCTGGGTCGCGGCGCGGGTCGCTCTGTGCGTGAAGGACGGGCGCGCTCGCTGCTGCACGAAGTCGGCCTGGAACGGCGCGAGCGGTCCTTCCCCGGGACGCTGTCCGGCGGTGAGCGCCAGCGCGTCGCGCTCGCCCGTGCGCTCGCGAACGCGCCCCGGCTCCTCCTGGCCGACGAGCCGACGGGCTCGCTGGACTCGGAGACCGAGGCCCAGGTCCTGGCGCTGATCGAGAGAGTCCGCGCCGAGCGGGGGATGACCGTTCTGCTCGTCACGAACGAGGCCGGCATCGCGCGTTCGGCCGACCGCGCCCTCCATCTTCTCGACGGATATGTGCAGGAGGTCGAGGGCCTGCAGGGCTACTCACGGCGAAGTGCCTCGACCGGGGTGAGCCGCACCGCGCGCCAGGTCGGGTAAGCGGCGCCGATCACGGCGACCCCGAGCGCGAACGCGAGGCCCCACGCGAAGACCCCGGCGGTGAAGTCGGGTTGCACGAGCCCCGACGTGCTCGTGTGCTCGCTGAACTGCTTGGCCGCGAGCACGCCGAGACCGAGCCCGATCCCGAGCGCCAGCAAGGAGATGCCGATCGCCTCGCCCACGATCAGCATCGCGATGCGCCACGTGCGCCAGCCGACAGCACGCAGAATCCCGATCTCCCGGATGCGTTCCACGACCGACATCGCCATCGTGTTCGTGACGCCGATGCCCCCGACGATCAGTGCGAGCAGCGAGATGATCCAGCCCGTGTCGACGATCAGCCGGCTCGAGGTGTCGACCTTGATCGCCTGCCCCGGCTCGTAGACTGCGACCGTCCCCGGAAAGCGGCTCTCGACCCGCGCGGCGACGGTCCGTGCGCGCAGGCCGGGTCGGAGGGCGACGGCGACCGTCGTGATCTCCCCGGGACGTTTCGCGAGACGCTCGACGATGCCGAGCGGTAACACGGCTCCCGAATCCTCGAAGACATTGCCGCTGTGGTAGATCCCGACGATCGGGAAGCGCTTCCCATGCGCGACGGCGAGCTCGTCGCCAGGGCCGAGGCCGAGTCGGCGCGCGCCGCGGTCTCCGAGCAACGCCTCGCTTCCCCTACTAGGCCGGCGGCCCTGGATCAGCACCAGCCGCCTCCAGACGAACTCCTCGGGCCGGAGCCCGAAGACGAAAAAGGAGGATTGTCCGCGCACCTGAGTCGCGAAGAGCTTGAGCCGCGCGGTCTCGGCGACGCCCGAGATCGTCGCGACGCGCCTGGCCATGCTCTCCGGCAAGAGCGAGCGGCTGAAGTCCGAGACGTCGGACTGGAAGACGCCGAAGTCCGAGCGTCCAACATGGATCAGCTCCCCTGCCGTCCTCTTCACCCCGGCGGAAAGCGAGAGTAGCGCTACGATCAGCCCGACGCCCAGTGAGACGCCGGCCGTCGTAAGCGCCGTTCGCGCCGGCCTCCGCAGCAGGTTCCGCCAGACCAAGGAAACCCAGGTCACGAAGCCGGATATTGCTACGTCAGACGAGCGTCACGCAGCCGAACCGCGAAGAGATCCTGCGCGCCAGCGGCGCCGTGAGTTCGAACGTGCGCTCTTCCTACCCGTTCAAAGCAGGCGATGTCGAGTCCATGCTGCAACGCCTCGCAGGAAGGGGTGACGCCGAGACTTCAGTTTTGAACGGTGTCAGATAGCACCCTCGTCGAGGCCGAGCGCCTCGAGGCCGGGGCGTAGACCCGGATAGTCACGGACGCGAACGACGCGGCCCTCGCGCACGGTCACGATCCCCCAGTAGCGTCCGATCGTGAACGTTCGCCGCGACTGCAGGGGGCGGTCGTCGTCCAGGTCCTTCTCCACGCCCGCAGCGCGGAAGGCTACGAGGACGTCCTCCCCCTTGCAGATGCAACGTTCCAGCTCGATGCGATAGCCGTCCGCGTGACGCGCAGTCAGGATCGTCTGTACTTCGTCGAGGTCTGCCGGCGGCTGCTCCGGAGCGACGCTGAACCACTCGATGTCCGGATCCAAGAGCTCGGCGACCGTGCCGAGATCCCCGGCGACAAACGCCCGATAGCCACGGAGGATCGTGTTCACGCTCTCCCTGCTGTTCACGAGGCGCAGCGTACTGTGGCAACCCCTCGTCCGTCGTCGACCCGGCACGATCTCGCTCCGATCCCCCTCGCCGCGAGATCT
>VAWR01000148.1 GCA_005885245.1 Actinomycetota bacterium
CGGTCCGGCCCTTGTGCTGCCCCCGCCGGCCGAGGGACCGTCGCCGAAGAAGTCGGAGAAGAAGTCGTCGAAGAGGCTTCGGCCGCCGAAGCGGCTCGACATCTGCTCCTCGGCGAGGTCGATCTCGCAGAGGTATTCGACTTCCTGCGTACCGTCGGGTCGAAGCCTGACCCTCGACGCGACTGCTGGTCGTCCGTGGCGCTGGCAAACGGGTTGGTCGGCGGCAGCCATTCACGATCCTCTCTGTGGGCGGTGGCCTGGTTGCGATACCAGATTTGCGAGGAACCTAGACCTCACCAGGCCCCGGAGAGGTTTCCCGTCTGGCTCCGAGTTCCTCGACGACGCCGATTGACTCGACGAGCTCGGTGCGCTGCTCGTCAGCGACGCAGGCGGGTGCTTTGCTGCAGCCTCGCCAGGAAGAGCGCAATTAGCGATAAAGGCGTCGCTGTGCCCGACTCAGCGAACGTCCTTTGGGGAAAGCATCCGAGAAAGAGGGGGACCAGTGTCCGGGAACGGTCTCGTCAAGGTCTCAGTTCTTCGTCGGTCGGAGCGGTCGCAGGTGCCTGGGCCCTGCCGCGGCGATCTCGACCTCATCGAGCGTGTCGACAATGCGCTCGCCGTCCTGCACGGAAAGTGGAAGGTCCATCTCCTGTTCTTCATGGCACGCGGCGTCCGACGTCACGGGAGACTGCTGGCCTGCCTGCCCAGCGTGTCGAAGAAGGTGATGACAGACACCTTGCGTGCACTCGAGCGCGACGGCCTGGTGGACCGCAAGATCTACGCCGAGGTCCCCGTTCGAGTCGAGTACTCGCTCACACCGCTCGGCTGGACGATGACCGAGCCGTTGATCGCACTGTCGGAATGGGGCGAGGCTCACGCGGAGGAAGTGACGGCCGCCCGGGCTCGCATCCAGACCGACTCGCCCCCCGCCACACAGCACCCCGCAGCGGCCTGAGCGAGCGCACGGCGACCTCGATGTGAGGAGGAGAAAGATGACGAAGCACTTTCAGAGGCTGCTTGCAGTCGGGGGTCTGAGTGGCGAGGTCGAGGGGCTCGAGACGCTCTTTGTCCGGCTGAGCGACGAGCCGATCGACGCTGTGGCCGTCGCCGGTGACCTCGGCGCGCTCGGCGCGCACGCTGCGGCCTGAAAGAGAACGAGCGAAAGGAGATACGACATGTCCCAACTTCTTCCGGAGCGCAGGAGCGGGTCCGAGAACTGGAGCCCGCTGAGCGACATCGGCCAGCTGAACGAACGAATGCGCCGCATGCTCGAGCAGACCTTCGGCGGTCTGCTGGACGAGCCTGCCGGCTGGATTCCGGCCGTCGACATCGAGGAGACGGAAGACGCCTACGTCGTCGAGGCTGAGGTGCCGGGTGTCAAGCGTCAGGACGTGAACATCGAGGTGTCCGGAAACGAGCTGTCGATCTCAGGGGAGCTCAAGGAACGTAAGCGCGAGGGCGTCGTTCGGCGACGCACGCGCAGGGGCGGCCAGTTCGAGTTCCGCGTGACGCTTCCAGGCGAGCTCAATCCCGAAGGCGTCGAGGCCAAGCTCAACGACGGCGTGTTGAGCGTGCGCGTTCCGAAGGCGGCGCGTATGCAGCGTCGGCGCATCGAGGTCAAGTCGGCCTGAGGGGGCCGGGGGAGGGGTCGGTCTCTACAGCCGGCCCCTCGCCACTGCCGGCATGGCGAAGGCGCTCGAGATCTCTCCACTGGGTGACCACGAGCTCGGCCGGCTGTTCGGGCTCGCGAAATGCTGTTTCGAAGCGGCTGGAGGTTGGAACGACCGGCGTGTGCTCGAAGCGCTTGCGCGGGACGTGGTGTTCGTCGCGCACGAGGACGGAGAGGTCGCCGGCTACGTCGCTCTCAGGCCGGACCGCGAACGCGTGGTCGTGGAACAGATCCTTGTGGCGCCCGGGCACGAACGGCGCGGAGTCGGCCACCGACTGCTCGAGCACGCCGAGGGCTACGCGATCGCAACGCAGGCGTGTGCCCTCGACGTCGTGGTCGAGGTGGACAACTGGCGGGCACGGTCGTTCTATCGCCGGCTCGGATACGTGCCGGTGCAGACGGAGCTGTTCGAGCTGACCCTGCCGATCACGGGATGACGACCGATCTCTCCCTCACGTACGAGGTCGTTACGCGCCCTCCGAGCGGAAAGGAGCGTGTGCATCGGTACGCCTCGGACGAGCCGCTCGTCCCGGGTGAACTGTTGCGGCTTGTGGGACGGTTCTGGCTCCTCGAGACGGTCGAGCCGGCCGGGGCAGGCTCGCCTGGACGGGCAATTGGCAAGCCCGCTCGGTATCGCCTTCGCCTGCGGCATCCTGACGGGCGAGAGGAGATCGGTGCTTTCCGGCGGTTCCGATCCGGCTCACCGCGCCTCGGCCACGGGTTCACCACTCTGGAGCGTGGCCGCCCGATCAGCTGGGAGATCGTCGACGAACAGCTGGTGCGCGACGACCAGGGTGAGCCGTTCCTGGATCTGGTCGCGGAGCGCGACTACGCGGAGGCCGAAGGGGAGCTGCCCGATCACGAGCTGGAGCACGCCCTGGCCGCGCAACTCGACGACGGCTTGCCGGCGGGCGCGGAGGCCACCATCGTTCAGGCCGCCGAGCAGGGGTTGAACATCGAGCTCGTTGCCCTGGAACCGGGAGAAGCGCCCGACTGGGAAGAGGCGCGGCGCTACATCGACGCCCTCATCTTCGAGGAGATCGAGGACGACCTCTTCGAACAATGTGGCGTGGATCCAGACGACGATCCGCGAGAGACCTGGCTCGAAACTGTCCAGGAACGTCTGCGCACGGACCTTCAGTGCTTCCGCGACGACGTCGAGGGAGACCACGACGAGATCGAGGAATGGGACTTCCGCGGCGGGCGCATCCTCGCCTCCGTCGGAACCTATGAAGACGAGTTCGATCCGGACGCCGGGCACGGCTGGATGTGCAGGCTTGCCGACAGCGGGGCGCTCGGCATCGCCGGCTTCGAACGCGTCCGGAAGTACGAGCTCGAGCCGGAGGCGTGACCCCGGCTGATGGCGCGACCCGTCGGCCTGTCCGCGCTGGCAGCAGTCGTGCTGTTCGCGTCCGCCTGTTCAGGGGGTGGTCGCGGTCCGAGTTCTACGTCCGCAGTCCAGGTCGCGAATCCCGCCAGAACGTTCCAGGAACAGCTCGTGCGTGACGTTCGGGCGGTCTCCCCGTCCGTCGTCCAGATCGCGACGACGGCCGGGCTCGGCTCGGGCGTGGTCTACGACAACAAGGGGAACATCGTCACCAACGCGCACGTCGTCGGTGACGCCAAGAAATTCTCCGTCACCCTCGCATCCGGTAGCCATACCGGAACGCTCGTCGGCTCCTTCAAGCCCGATGATCTCGCAGTCGTCCATGTGGACGGCGTAACCCCCCGGCCTGCCTCGTTCGGAGATTCCTCGAAGCTCGAGGTCGGCGACGTCACGCTCGCGATCGGCAATCCGCTGGGTCTGCGGTCGAGCGTCACCGAGGGGATCGTCTCGTCGCTCGGCCGCACGGTCAACGAGGGCAACGGAGTCGTCCTTCCTTCGGTGATCCAGACGAGTGCAGCGATCAACCCGGGCAATTCCGGCGGAGCACTCGTGAACCTTGCCGGACAGGTGATCGGCATTCCGACGCTCGCCGCCCTGGATCCGCAGCTGGGCGGAGCGCAAGCGCCCGGAATCGGCTTCGCCATCCCGAGCAACACGGTGCGCCGAATCGCCGATCAGTTGATCGCGAAGGGACGCGTCGTCAGCTCGGGCCGCGCGTTCCTGGGCGTGCGGGTGAGCTCCATTCTCGGCGGGGGCGTCCTCGTCGCCGGCGTGACGCCCGGGGGACCGGCCGCCAAGGCCGGGATCAAGCCTGGCGAGATCATCGTGCGGGTCGACGACAAGCCGACGCCGACGACCGACGTGCTCGTCGCGGCGCTCGCCGGCCTCAAGCCCGGCCAACGTGTGCCAATGAAGCTCCTTCGACAGAACGGCAGGACGCTGACGGTGACCGTCACCCTCGGCGAACTGCGCGGAGGCTGACGCACGGCCAATCTGTGCAGCGTCGTCTCGAATGGGCGGAATTTGGCAATGCGCAAACCAGCCGCTACTGGACGCGGCTTGGGGTTGACCGATCTTGACCTGGCTCGGCTACTGCGACTGCGGCACGGCCACCCAGACGAGGCCGTGGCTGACGACGATCCCGTCGACGGCGCGCGTGTGCAGCGAGATGCGGGCGACGATGCGGTTGGTGGCCGGGTCGATTCGGAAGACCGTCGCGTCGACACTCTTGCCATTGGAGGACAGCACGCGCAGGGCGGTCACCCATACCGAGCCGGCGCCGAGGGCGATTCGCATCGGCGTCAGGGAAAGGGGGATCCGCTCCACCGGTTCGTTCGTCTTCGGATCGATCCGCCAGACAGCAGGGGTAGTCCCGTGTGTCGCACGCCACTCGCCCGGGCCGTTGTGCTCGCGTGTGATTACCCAAACTGCTCGAGCGTCCGCTGCGAGCCTGGTCGGCTCGCCCGGGATCTCGATCCGATGGGTGATGCGTCTCGTCTTCGCGTCGATCCGGACGACGACGTTGCGGGACGGATCGGTGGCCCAGATCGTGTCGCTCGCACGCCCGCTGCCGACGACCGCGAGACCGCCCGGGGCGATGCCGTGGATCTTGGCCATCGTTGGCGGTGCGACCTGCGTCACCGTCTGGCTGTCCTTGTTGCCGGCCCAGACCTCGGCTCCGTCGACGTCCGCGGCGATCGTGGTCTGTTCCTCGTCGCCTTCGATGCTGGGCCCGAGGCGGATCGTCCTCGTCTGCGCCGATCGGAGGTCGAGGTCGAGCACCGTTCCAGGCGGCGCAGGCGTGTGTTCGGCTACTCCTCCATCCGCAGCCCACAGATGCTTGTCGACGGCGACGAGATCGATTGCGCGCGAGAGGCTTGCGGTGTCGTAGACCTTCCTCTTGCCAGGGGAGATCCTGGACATCGTGGCATCGCCGATGTTGCAGACGTAGACGAATTCGTCGTCGGCTGCGAGCGGGCCGGGATATCCGCCGACGGGGATGTCCTTGACGAGAGCGTTCTTGTTCGGATCGATGACAGCAACCGAGTGCGCCCTGACGACGACCGCCTTTGCGCTGCCAGAATGTCCGAACGCCAGAACGGCCGCAAGCGCTGTACCGGCGAGAACGCCTGCGCCCACGAGCAACGGCCACCGACGGCGGATCCTTGTGGCGATCGGGACCGGCGGCGGTGGGGGTGCGCCAAGTGCCGGGTCCTGGCGCAGGATGGCCTGCTCGAGCTTGCGCAGCGCGGGACCTGGCTCGATCCCCAGCTCGTCGAGGAGTGCGCGGCGCCCTTCGCGGTAGACCTCGAGCGCATCGGCCTGGCGGCCGCAGTGATACAACGCCGCCATCAACTGGGCACGAAGCCGCTCGCGGAACGGATGCTGGCCGACGAGCTCGCGCAGCTCTCCGACGAGAGCGTCGTGGCGGCCCAGAGCCAGATCGGCGTCGATGCGATCCTCGAGCGTCTGCAGCCGCAGCTCCTCGAGCTGCTCGATATCGGCTTTCGCGAACGCTTCGTACGCGAGGTCATCCAGCGCCGGGCCCCGCCAGAGCGCAAGCCCCGTGCGAAGACGCTCTGCCGCCGCCTCCGCGTCGCCGTTCGCCAGCAATCGCGTGCCCTCGCCGGCGAGCCGCTGGAAGCGATCGGCGTCGAGGCTGTCAGCGCCGATCTGCAGCATGTATCCGGGCGTCCTCGACACGAGGACCTCGTGCTCGCCGCGCCCGCGCCCGGGTTCGAGCGTCTTGCGCAGATGCGAGACGTAGCCCTGGAGCATGTTCGCCGCCGACTCCGGCGGCGAGTCGCCCCAGAGCTCGTCGATCAGCCGATCACTCGAGACGACCTCGTTCGCGTGTAAAAGAAGTAGGGCGAGGACCGCCCGCTGCTTCGCGCCGCCGAGCGGCAGAAGCGCCCCGTTCGCAGCGATCTGAAGCGGGCCGAGGACGCGGAAATCGAGCTCGTTCGTGCTTCGACCGTACCGCGGCGACCAGCTCTTAACAAGCCTCGCGAGGTCGCGAGGTGCGGGGCTAGGTCCCGGCCGCCCCGCACCTCACGTCGTGTGAGCTGCGGCAAAGCACGAAGGGGCGGCCGGTAGGGCCGCCCCTTCCTTCAACTTGCGCACGCGACCAGCGGGCGCGCGCCCCGTATCGCTCGGCTCAGCTCAGCGCCGGGACGAGGATGTTGCAGTAGCCGCCGCCGTCCGTGAGGGGATGCGGCCCCTTCTCTCCCGAAATTGTGAAGGAGACGACGTCCCCGCTGGCGTCGAAGGTCAGCGTGAACGTGATCGGACCGACGTCACGCGCGAGGACCGGGCCGTTCGGGAGCTTCAGTTGCTGCTCCAGGCCCTTGAAGGTGAAGAAGAAGCTGACGGTGCCGTCGGCGTTTTCGATCGGATCGATGTTCGTCGTCATCTGCTCAGCCGCGAAGCTCTGGACAGACTTTCCGCTCAAGGCCGACGTGAAGGTCCACCTATCCCAGAACTCGAACCTCCGCGTGCCGTTGGGCAGTTCCTCGACGTTTGCCATGAACGTCTCGACCTGC
>VAWR01000149.1 GCA_005885245.1 Actinomycetota bacterium
TACATCGGCAACTGTCCGCCGCTCGGCAGCTCGCACATCTCCGTCGCCAACTCGGGCCCGTGGCCGATCCAGCCGAACCGAACGTTCGCGGTCGACGACAAGGACGTCGACTCTTTGCATTTGATCCTTACTGGAGCGTTCGCCGTCGACTCCGCGTCCGGGAATTTCGACCTGCACACGACGATCGACGCCGGCGGGGACCACCTCGAGTGCGATACCGGCAACGTCAGCTGGACTGCGAGTGTGTCCCGGATGCGAGTCCTGCGCCCATAGATCCACCGTGCGGCCACGGGATGCGGAGCGCCGTCTTTCCCGCTACGAGCGCTTTCCGCAAAACCGTTTCCGTGTTGGAAACCCAATCGGAGTAGTGTGAGTTGCGCGGGCGGATGCTCCGCGAACACCGTGGCTTTTCCTCGGGTCTGGTGCTCGAGCCCCCTCAGAGCACCGTCCGCACTTTGCGGACGTCTGCAGCCTCCGGTGAGACTTCGCGCTTGCCGCGAGCAGGTTTTGGGTACGAAGAGGTGTGCCAGCCTTGCCGATTTCGCGTGAGCGAGGGGGGCTCGTTCACCGGCGGTGCGCGGGCAAGGCTGGCCTTTTCGTCACTTTTCACTGAGGCTGACCGCCTACCCGCGGCGCAGCAATTGCTTCAGCGTCTGAAGACCAATATTTCGTTGGCCGTGTCGAAGCTCGGCAAGCGCCGACGCAGCGAGCGAAACCGCGGTCAGTGGTGGCAACCGCTCGTCGATGAACCGTTGGAGCCACCGCAACGCCGCTCGTTCGTAGCGCTGCGGGTCGACGCTCGCTAGCAGCTCGCACAGCGCCAGCGCGTCGGCGAGCGAGAGTCCGCCCATCTCCCGCGCCGCCATCTCCGCGGCCTGAACGTGCCGGCGATGGATCGCGCGCTGAAAGCGGCCGTGAGAGAAGCAAGAACGTCCTG
>VAWR01000081.1 GCA_005885245.1 Actinomycetota bacterium
ATCTCCTCCGGTTGTTCGTTCGGCTCCTGCGGGTCGCGCCGCGGAGTGGGGAAGGAGAGCGCGGCCGGAATGTTCAGGAGGCCCCAGCCTGTCGCATTGTCGAAGCCACGGGCGCCGATGTCCGTGGCCGAGCGCCGCATCAGCTCGAAGAGCTGTGTGTTGTCGAGATTCGGCCTCACGGTCCACACCCACGCCGCGGCGCCCGCGACGAGCGGCGAGGCGAAGCTCGTGCCATTGGCGTCGAGGAGGTAGCCCGAGGCGTCCTGGGCGACCGGCTCTGCAACCGGGATGTCGGCGCCCGGCGCCGCCAGGTCGACGGTCGACGACAGCGACGAAAACGCGGCGACCTGGCCGGATGAGTTCGTCGCGCCGACCGTGAGGACATGCGGATACACCGCGGGGAAGTTCGGTGGGCTCCCGTCGAGCCCGTCGTTGCCGGCGGCGGCGACCACGAGCGACCCGGTGCGGAAGGCGTGATCGACGGCCTGCTGCAGCAACGGGTCGTTGTCCTCTCCCCCGAAGCTCAGGTTGATCACGCCGGGTCCGAGGCGCGCGGCCTCGATGATTCCCTTGATCGCCTCGCTCTCGTTGAGGAAGCCAAACGGACTCGCGTCCCAGACGCGTAAGACGGAGTTCGGATAGACGCCGACCAGCCCCACGCCGTTGTTCGGAGCGCCGATGACGGAGCTCACTTCGGTGCCGTGATCCTCGTCCTCCTCCGTCGTGGTTTGCGGGTTCAGCGCGGTCGTGTTCGGGCGATTCGCAAATTCGGGATGGGTGAGGTCGATGCCGGAGTCGACCACCGTGACCGGCTTGCCGGGCCCGGGCGAGTCGACCCGGTCCGCGCCGATGGCGCTGCGCCACCATTCCAGGGGCACGAGCGGGTCGCTCGCCTGCGCGGCCACGGATTCCGTCGTCAGCAGCCTGTCGGGACGGGCGAGCTCGACGACGCCTGCTCGGCGAAGGTCGGCGACTGCGTACGAAGGGACGCTCCAGAGCCGGAGCTCGGAGGCGATCTCGGTTCCCCCTGCCTGACGTGCGAGCTGTGCACCTCGATGCAGGTGCGCCCAGTCGAGCTGGACGAGATCGGCACGCGCGGGACCGGCTGCGACGAGGAACGCAACGGCGAAGACGATCAGGAGCCTGGGTGCCACCTCAACGGAGAGTACTCGGCGTTACTAGGCTCCCGGGGATGACGCGCGCCTTCGTCGGCCTGGGCTCGAACCTCGGCGAACGAGAGACGACGCTGCGGGCTGCGATCGGGCGGTTACGGACACTTCCCGAGGTCGAGGTGCGCGCAGTCTCGAGCCTTCGCGACACCGAGCCGGTCGGCGACGTCGACCAACCGCGTTTCCTGAACGGCGCCGTGGAACTGGAGACCGCACTCTCGGCACGTGCCCTCCTCGGAGTCCTGCTCGAGCTCGAGCGCGCCTTCGGGCGCGACCGGACCGCAGGTCCGCCCAAGGGGCCGCGGACTCTCGACCTCGACCTGCTGCTCTACGGCGATGCCACGATCGACGAGCCCCTGCTCAGGGTCCCGCACCCGCAGGTCCATGAGCGCCGGTTCGTTCTCGAGCCCCTCGCAGAACTGGATCCTGAGCTGGAGATCCCCGGCCAGGGCTCGGTTCAGGCCCTACTCGCGAAGCTAGACTCGGCAGCGTGACGGGCCGATGAGCCACCTCGACGAACTCGACGAATTCGAGGCCGACCTCGAGCTGCGGCTGAAAAGGGAGTACACCGCGGTCTTCGGGCTCTTCCGGTACTGCGTCCTCACTCAGGACGCGACCTACCTTTGCAACAAGCTCGACCTGGCGCAGGTCTCGCAGCCGAATTACCCGTTCTTCCACCTGAGGATGGAGGACGTCTGGGTCTGGGACAAGAACCGCCCGACCCGGATCATTCCGCGCGCGGAGGTCTGGACGTCGAGCGATGTGACCGTCGAGGAGCTGCGCGGCGAGGGCGACGAGCCGAGTCTCACCGCCGAGGCGCTGGCCGAGAAGATCGGCGAGTCGCTCGCATCGGACGAAGACCTCTAGCTTCACCATGCTCCTCGCCGTCGACGTCGGGAACACCTCGACAGTGTTCGGCCTGTTCGACCGCTCGGGACTGACCGAGAACTGGCGGATCGCGACCGAGAGGCACCGGAGCGGAGACGAGCTCGGCGCGCTGTACAAGAGCTTCCTGGATCTCGGTGCGATCGACGGGATCTCGCTGTCGTCGACCGTTCCGCAGCTGAGCCGGTCGTACCAGGAGTTCGCGGAGCGCTACACGGATGCGCGCCTGCTGGAGCTCGGGCCGGGAGTGAAGACCGGGATCCCGGTGCGCTATGACGATCCGCGCGAGGTGGGGCCCGACCGCATCGCGAACGCGGTTGCCGCGGCGGACCGCTACGGCGCGCCGTGCATCGTCGTCGACTTCGGCACGTCGACGAACTTCGACGTCGTCTCCGCGGAGGCGGAGTACGTCGGCGGCGTGCTCGCGCCGGGAATCGAGATCTCGATGGACGCGCTGTTCCGGCGTGCCGCGCGACTGCGAAACGTCGATTTCATCGAGCCGCCGAGCGTGATCGGGAAGACGACTGTCGCCAGTCTTCAGTCGGGACTCGTGTACGGCTTCGCGGGGCAGGTGGACGGGATCGTGGGACGGATCCGCGGCGAGCTAGGCGTCGATGCCCGTGCGATCGCAACCGGCGGGCTGGCCGACCTGATCGTTCCGCACTCGACGACCGTCCAGCTCGTCGATCCCTTCCTCACCCTCGAGGGCCTCCGGCTCGTCTGGGAGCAGAATCCGTAGTCCTACCCGGACGAAGTCCCGGTAGCTCTTCTGCGCGCTCGAGCTGTCTTCTCCGAAGAGGTCGAGGACTCGGGAGGTCGACAGAAACGGATGGGGCGGCTCGAGTCCCGCAGTTGCCCGGTAGCTGCTCCAGGGCCAGTCGGCGGGCGAGCGGCAGAGCCCGGCACGAACCGGGTTCAGCACTACGTACCGGCAGAGCTCGAACAGGTGCGCCTCGCTTTCGACCTGCCGCGAGTAGAAGCGGTTCCGTACGAGGTGCCCGGTCCGCTTGTACCGACCGTTCGTCCGGATCGCATAAGCGGTGTTGAGCATCTGCATCCCTTCGGAGAGGCCAAGGTGGGGGATCTGCACCACCAGGTGGAAGTGATTACCCATCAAGCAGTAGGCCCAGCCCTCCCAGCGGTACCGGACCGCAACCTTGGCGAGGACGCGCATGAACTGCATCCAGTCGGTCGCATCACGGAACATCGTCTCCTTGTTGTTCCCCCGCGATCCGACGTTGTAGATGCCGTCCCGTTCCAGAATGCGCCGCTGCCGAGCCACAGAACGAACGTAGCGAAGGTGCGAGCGTACTTCTCGCCCCGCAGCACTTTTGTCACAGATTCGTGACGCCAAGGCGATGGTGTCTGACACCGGCCTTTGGGGAGAGGACAACGCCCGCACGCGATCGCGACCCCGTTACACGTACACCTTTCGTCACGCATTGGCTACACCGCGGCGACGGTGTCTGACACCGGTCGCTGGGACATCGCCGCAGTGCCAGGCGCCTTCGCCCCGCACTGCTCATCACCGTTTGGATCCGAGCCCTCGCACGCGAGTCATCGCGGCGCGGGCGAAGTGGCGCCGGACTCGCGTGCGCCTACTAGCCGCCGCCGTAGATGGAGATCGGCATCGAGTCCAACAGAATCTCGTCCGCGGGGTCGGGCAACTCGGCTTCGAGACGCTCGACGATCTCCGCCGCGCCCGGTGCGGCCGCGAATAGGCGCGTCACGACTTCCTCCGTCGTGTCCAGCTGGACGAGCTCCTGCTTGAACGCCCGCGGAAATCGCCCGCGACCGAGATACCAGCCGTAGAACTTCTTCAAAAACCCCGCGGCGCGGTGCTCACCGAGCTCGCGCACCGTTTCGCGGACGAACAGGATGAGCTCAGCGGCGACCTCCTCGCGCGACGGCCCCGCCGCCCCCGCACCGTCGACGATCTCGCGCAGCGCCCACGGATTTCCCTGCGCGCCGCGCCCGACCATCACCGCGGCCGCGCCGGTGGTCGCGAGCACGCTCTGCGCCCGCGCACGAGACGTCACGTCGCCGGAGGCGACCACGGGGACGTCCACGAGCGAAACCAACTCGGCCGTCAAAGCATGATCCGCCTCTCCCGTGTACATCTGCCGTGCGGAGCGCGGGTGAAGCGTCAACGTCGCCGCGCCGGCTTCGACCAGGCGCGGGCCCACGACGAGACACGCACGGGACCCGTTCTCCAGTCCGCGCCGCATCTTGACGGAGACCGGTAGCTCGACCGACTCGGCCACGGCGCCGACGATGGCGCACGCGCGATCGGGATCCTCGAGCAACGTCGCGCCTGCTCCGGTTTTCGTCACCTTCCGCACGGGGCAGCCGAAGTTGATGTCCACGATGTCGGCCCCGGCCGCAGCGACCATCCGCGCAGCCTCGGCCATCACGCCCGGCTCCGACCCGAAGATCTGGATCGCGAGCGGGTGCTCGTCGCGGGCGACCCTCAGATACCCGAGTGTCCGCTCGTTCCGGTGCTCCAGGCCCGCGCAGCTGACCATCTCCGAGCAGACGAGCCCCGCCCCGTAGCGCCGCCCCTGGCGCCGGAACGCCTGGACGCTCACCCCGGCCATCGGAGCCAGGACGAGGCGAGTGGGGATCTCAATAGACCCGATCCACCAGGATTCTCGGAGATCTACCTGCACAGAGCGGGAAATAGTACCTCCAAGGCCTGTTGACGAGCCCGGCGAGGGTAGCTACTATTCGCGCCCGCGACGGCGCCCTGCGCCGCGCTTTTTTCATAAGAAGGGGTGCGTGAGCAAGGTGAAGGAAGTGATTCTCACACCCGAGGGCTTCGAGAAGCTGAAGCGCGAAATCGAGGAGCTCTCGACCACGAAACGCCGCGAGGTTGCCGAGCGGATCCGCGTTGCGCGGGAGTTCGGCGACATCGCGGAGAACGCCGAATACGACGACGCCAAGAACGAGCAAATGCTGCTCGAGCACCGCATCGCGACGCTCGAGGAGCGGATGCGCGACGCCCGCGTCATCTCGAAGAAGGACATCGCCAAGGACGTCGTCTCGATCGGCTCGAAGGTGAAGCTGCGCGACGTCGGCGCCAAGGAGACCGTCGAATACCACATCGTCGGCTCAGCCGAGGCGAACCCTACGGAGAACAAGCTCTCCAACGAGTCGCCGGTCGGCAAGGCGATCATCGGGAAGAAGAAGGGTGAGACGGTTGAGGTCGCGGCACCACGCGGCAAGATGAAGTTCAAGATTCTCGAGATCAAGGCAGCCTAAGCCGGAGAAAGTCCGGCGCGCTCTGCGCGCCATGATGACTTTCTCCGGACATTTTCCCTAGAGCCGTTCAGGCCGAGGCGGGCGAAGCCCGCCTCGGCGGCGAAACGAAGGTGGCAACTAGGAGAGGGAGGCAAGTTGCCTGATTCACAACAACTCAAGCCTTACGTTCCACTCATCTTCGGGACGGTCGTGATGTTCGGGGCGGCCGTCGTGTTCGGGATCTTCATCGGCTGGATGATCTGGGGTCGGTGACGAGCCGAGCTCGTCGGCCCCTCGTCCTCTGCTATCACGCCGTCTCGCCGACCTGGGACCACCGCCTCTGCGTCCAGCCGGACCTCCTGCTGCGGCAGGTACGCGCGCTGTCCCGCTACTGGAAGGTCCACGCCACGTTCGACGATGCGTTTCGAAGTGCGGCCACAGTCTTCCCCGCCCTCGAGCAACTCGGCGTGACGGTTGAGATCTTCGTCTGCACCGCGTTCACGCGCGACGGTGCACCGCTGACGATTCCCGAGCTGGCCGGGGACGATCCGGCCGAGCTCGCGACCATGACCTGGGACGACCTTCGCGGGCACGCCGACCGGGGTGTCGAGCTCGGTTCGCACACGGTCTCGCATGCCCACCTCACGCAGCTCGCGGATGCAGAGCTGCGACACGAGCTGGCGGACTCGAAGCGCGAGCTCGAGGCCGAGCTCGGCCGACCGTGCAATCAGCTTGCCTATCCCTACGGCGAGCACGACGAACGTGTTCGAGCCGCCGCGCGGGCCGCAGGTTACAGCCTGGCTTACGGACTGCGAGGTCCGAAGGGCGATCCGTACTCGGCGCCCCGGGTGGACCTCTATCGCAGGCACACCCCGCTCCGGACGTTCCTCAGGGTGTTGCTCTAGGCTCTCGCCGGTGCCGCCGGCCCTCCCCAAACGCTTTCCGCACCGGGAAGAGATCGCAGTGGTCCGGGCCGAGGCGGCAGCGCTCGAGTCGGGGGCTGAGGGTGACACTCAGTACAACCTCGCCGGCCGCGTCCTCGCCCGCCGAGACCTGGGCAAGCTCATGTTCCTCGACCTCGTGGATCGCAGCGGCAGGATCCAGTTGCTCGTCCGTCCGGAGGAGCTGGGCGGCGTCGGCGTCGATCTTGGCGACGTGATCGGTGTCAGCGGCGTGGCGACGAGGACGAAGCGGGGGGAGCCGTCGCTCGCTGTGCGAGAGCTCCAGCTGCTCGGAAAGATCCGCACACCGCTGCCGGACACCTTCCACGGCCTCACCGACACGGAGGCGCGTTACCGGAAGCGTTATCTCGACCTGCTGATGAACGAGGACGCACGGCTGGATGCGATCATTCGCTCGCGGATGATTGCGTCGATCCGCGCGTACCTGGACGGCGCGGGCTTCGTCGAGGTCGAGACGCCGATCCTGCAACCGCAGTACGGCGGCGCGTTCGCCGAGCCCTTCGTGACCCACTCGAACTATCTCGACCGGGACGTCTACCTGCGCATCGCCGACGAGCTGTATCTCAAGCGGCTGATCGTCGGGGGTCTCGAGAAGGTCTACGAGATTTCGAAGGACTTCCGCAACGAGAGCGTCTCCTACAAGCACTCCCCTGAGTTCACCCAGCTCGAGTGGTACGAGGCCTTCGCCGACTACAACGACACGATGGAGCGCACCGAAGAACTCGTCGAACGGGCGGCGCAGGAGGCGATCGGGACGACGAAGGTGGTCTTTCGCGGACACGAGGTCGACCTCGCACGTCCCTGGACTCGCATGAAGTTCGTCGAGGCGCTCGAGGACAAGGAGGCGTGGTCACGGGATCCCAATGAGCTCCGCGCCAAGCTCGACGCCGCCGGCGTCGACACGAGCCACGACAAGACCTGGGCGCAGCTCGTCGACCACGCCTATTCGCACTTCGTCGAGCCGGAGCTCATTCAACCGACCTTCGTGATCGACTGGCCGATCGAGATGTCACCGTTCGCGCGCAGCACCGACGGCGATCCCGGGCTCGTCGAGCGCTTCGAGGCCGTCGTCTCCGGGATGGAGTTCGCGAACGCTTTCAGCGAGCTGAACGACAGCGCCGAGCAGGCCGAGCGCTTCGAGATGCAGGCCGCGGAGCGCGCGGCGGGGGACGTCACGGCCGAGGAAGGCGATCCCGATTACGTGGAGGCGCTCTCCTACGGCATGCCGCCCACCGGCGGCTGCGGCATCGGGATGGATCGTCTCGCGATGGTGCTCACGGGCAGGGACACGATTCGCGACGTGATCCTGTTTCCGGCGCTCCGCGAACGTGGCTGAGAGCGTCGTGAGCCTGGAGGCTCTTCGCCGCTGGTGGCCGCTTGCGGCCGGAATCCTCATGGGTCTCCTCGTCGGCTCGCTCGTGTCGCTGCTGGTGTCGGGTACGCGTCGCGCCGACGCGTCGGTGCTGGTCTCTTCGCCCGCGGGTCCGCCCGCGGTGAAGCCCATGCTCCCGAACCTGCGCGAGCTCGCGACGAGCAGCGTGGTCGCGGGGAACGTGCGGAGCACCCTCCGTCTCGCCGAGTCGACCGAAACCCTCCGCCGCCACCTGCATGCGGCTGTCCGGCCACAGACGGAGGTAATTGCGATCTCGGCGACCGACAAGGTCGCCGACCACGCACGCCAGGTCACGCAGGAGACTGCCGTCGTCTTCGCCCAGCTGGTGGAGGCGCGCTTCGGTGCGGGAAAGCCGGAGCTGCATGTGGCCGTGCTCGATTCAGCGCATGTGCTGGATGGGCCCAACCGCCATCTCGTCCGCAACCTGCTGATCGGCGGGCTGGCGGGCCTCCTGCTCGGTTCGGCTGCGATGTTCGTCCTGGCGAGCCGCGCGCGCCGACCTGTTGTTGCAGGGGCCGATAACAGCGACCTAAAGCGGCGGGAGCAGGTCCTCGAGGAGCGCGTGAAGAGCGTGAGCAT
>VAWR01000004.1 GCA_005885245.1 Actinomycetota bacterium
GCATGTTCAACAACTACGGGCCCCGTCAGAACCCGCGCTACGTGACCGGCACGATCATCACTCAGGCCCTCAGCCGCGAGACGGTGGAGCTGGGACAGCTCGACCCGATGCGCGACTTCTGCTTCTGCACCGACGGCGTGCGCGGCCATCTAACCGTGGCCGCCCGCGGCATCCCGGGAGATCTCTACGTGTATGGCCAGGGACAGAACATCTCGATGCGCGACTGGGCCGAGCTGATCCTGCGGGTCGGCCGTGAGCAGGGTTACTGGGAGGCACGCGAGATCGTCTCCACGGCCGAGCGGTACCGTCCGGGCGCCAGTGAGGTCATGGCGCTACGCGTGGGCTACGAGAAGCTCAAGCGGGAGACGGGCTGGGAGCCGCGAGTCTCGTGGGAAGAGGGTGTCGCGCGGACGATCGCGTGGTACGCGGAGAACCGTCCGCGGTGGATCGGCCGGGTGGACTGGCTCATGCCCTCCCGCACGCCCGCATGAGAATCCTCGTCACCGGAGGGGGCGGCTTCCTCGGTTCACACCTGGTCGAGCGGCTCGAGACGAAGGGCCACGACCTGTTCGTGTCGCGGAAGGCGGACTACGACCTGACCGACCGCGGCGATGCAGAACGGTTGTTCCGCGATGCGCGCCCCGACCGCGTCTTCCACGTCGCAGGCGAAGTGGGCGGCATCGGCGCGAACCGGGCGAGCCCGGGTCGCTTCTGGTACGCCAACCTGATGATGGGAGCACACGTGCTCGAGCTCTCGCGCGAACAGGGCATCGACAAGCTCGTAATCGTCGGCACGGTCTGCGCCTATCCCAAGTTCGCCTCCGTCCCCTTCCGGGAGGACGAGCTCTGGGACGGCTACCCGGAGGAGACGAACGCGCCCTACGGCGTCGCCAAGAAGTCGATCCTCGTCGGCGCTCAGTCCTATCGAGAGCAATACGGGCTGAACTCGATCTTCCTCCTACCGGCGAACCTGTACGGACCGCGCGACAACTTCGATCTCCAAACGTCGCACGTGATCCCGGACCTGATCAGGAAGATGCTCGAGAGCAGGGACCGTGTCGTGCTCTGGGGCGACGGGACACCGACGCGCGAGTTCCTCTACGTCGACGACTGCGTCGAGGGGCTCGTCCTGGCCGCCGAACGATACGACGGCGCCGATCCCGTGAACCTCGGCACCGGTGAGGAGATCTCGATTCGCGCGCTGGCGGAGCTGATCGCGGAGCTCACGGGCTTCGACGGCGAGATCGAATGGGACGCCTCGATGCCGAACGGCCAGCCAAGGCGGAGCCTCGACGCGAGTCGTGCGCGCGAGCTGTTCGGTTTCGAGGCGCGCACGCCCTTGCGCACAGGACTCGAGCGTACGATCACGTGGTACCGCGAGCACGCGGACGCGACCGCCGGCGCGCAGGCGTGACCTCGCAGACGATCGCCGGGCCGGCTGCGTTCGACGCGGCAGCGGGTCGGCTGCGTCGCGCACGCGAGCTTGCAACCGCAATCCGCCCGCTGTACGTCCTTGCCGTACTCCTCGTCGTGCAATGGGTCGCGGTCCTGGCGCTCGCGCTCACCGTCCGTCACAACGGGTGGCTCTATTACGCAGGGGGCGACCAGCTCTGGCACTACTCGGGCGCGTACCTGCTCGCGCACGGCCACCTGCCGCCTGCCTACGTGGGCTACGGCTGGTCGCTGATGCTGCTGCCGCTCTCGTGGTTCGCCGGCCCGAACCTCGTCTCGGCCCTGCCCGCGATCGTGCTCCTCAACACCCTGATCCTGTTGCCGCTCGCGCTGCTCTGCGTGTACGGAATCGCGAGCCGGTTCGCCGGGCGCGTGTTCGGCTACTTCGCCGCGCTCTCCTGGATCGTCCTGCCATACCTCGGAATCCTGTTCGTCGAGCCGGGCTACCACCAGAAGTACACGGAGCTGACGCTCCCGCAGCTCCTCGGCCTGACCTCGGTGCCCGACTTCCCGGCGACCGTCGCGCTCCTCGTCTCGGCCTACCTCTGCCTACGCGCACTGGACTCGCCCGGCTGGCAGGCGGCCGCGACGGCCGGGCTTGCGGCGGGCTGGTCGATCGCGATCAAGCCGTCGAACTCGATCTTCCTCGTGGCCCCCGCGCTCCTGTTCGTCGTCGAACGCCGCCGCGCACTCCTCCTCTTTGCAGCGGGGCTCGCGCCCGCCCTGCTGGTCCTCGCGCTCTGGAAGTACCGTGGCCTCGGCGAGCTCGCGGCGGCGCCCGCGGAGCGCGTGCGCCTCGCCGCCGGCATCGACAGCCTGCTTCATCGCATCCACAGCCCGAGCCTGAACAGTTGGGCGCATCTGCAGCAAGTGCTCGACGCGTTGCGCGAGCACTTCTGGGCGTCACGGGTGATGGAATGGTTGCCGGTGGCGGGCTGCGTCGCGCTACTCGCGAGAACCAGGCGCGCGTTCCTGCTCGTCGCCAGCTGGTTCGTCGTCTTCCTGCTGGCGAAGGGGACCTACATCCCCGCCTCGGTCGAGGATGCGAGCTTCTTCCGCATCCTGATGCCGGCTTTCCCCGCCTATCTGCTGCTCGCCTCCGCGGTCATCCTGCTCGTACCGGGCGTCCGGCCGCGGCCGGAACCGCGTCCATTCGGACTCGACAGACGGAAGCTGACCCTCGCGCTCGCCGCTTCCGTAGCGGCATTCGCGGTGCTGCCGCTGGGCGTGATCGCCGCGGTCCCGCGGCTCCACGACGGCGCCCGAGAGGCGGTGCGGGTCGGAGACAGCCTGGTCCCCGTCTCATCGTCGATCGGACTCCGGGCGAGCACGCAGGGAGACACCGTGCAGCTGAGGTGGCGGGCTCGGCCCGCAGGTGCCGCGTCGGTCTTCTACCGCGTCCTGCGCAAGTCGGGTGCCGGCGACGGCGCAGCCTGTCCGGGAAGGCTTCGAAACGCGTCCGACAGCTGCCAGCTCTTCATGGACGAGGTCGGATCGTCGCGAACGACTTCGTTCGGCGATCGACCCGGGTCCGGAACCTGGACGTATCGCGTCGGCGTCGCCGCCAACTGGCTCGACGATCCGAAGCTCGGCGACGTCTACGTCGTCAGCGAACCGATCAGCGTGACGGTTCCGTGACTCCCTCGCGCTGTTGCTGCTCGAGCAGCGCGAGCCGCTGCGCGAGGATCGTGTTCTGGTCGGAGAGGCGTGAGATCACCGTCGAGTAGTGGAGCAGCACGACGAGGATGAACAGCGCACCGACCGCACCGAGGATCGCCGGCGGGTAGGTCTCGACGCCGAACCAGCTCGCGATCGTGTTGAGGCCGCCTCGCCAAACCGAGAGCGCGAGCAGCACGGCACCCGTGAGCAGCCAGAGCAGCGCGTAGCGCTCGCGCAGGCGCCGGGAGCGGATCAGCTCGAAGACGATGAGGAGCAACAAGAACGAGGCGACCGCCGCGGCGATCGAAACGGGAAGGGGGGTCATCGGTGGTGGTCCTCCTCTAGCGGGACTGCATAGCGGCGAAAGAGCCCGACGAAGATGGCGAGCAGAACCTTCGTCATGTAGTAGATCGAACGGAAGGCTGTGATCGACGACGCACCGCCGGCGCGCTCGCGCATCACGACCGGAACCTCGCGCAGACGCAGCTTGTGCTTGACCGACATGACGGTCGCCTCGACCTCGGGATAGTCGTGTGGATAGTCGGCCGCGAAGAGGGCGATGCCCTTGCGGTTCACCGCGCGGAACCCCGACGTCGTGTCGGTCACGCGCTGACGGACGACCGCCGACACAACGTACGCGAAGACGCGGATGCCGACTCGGCGCGCAAATGACGACTGATAGCCGCTTCCTTCGGCGAACCTCGAGCCGACGCAGAGATCTGCGTCACCGGCGAGGACCGGGCCGATGATCGCAGGGAGCTGCGCCGGGTCGTGCTGGCCGTCACCGTCGACCTGCACCGCGAGGTCGTAACCGTGCTCGAAGGCGAACCGGTAACCGGTCTGCATGGCACCCCCGATCCCGAGGTTGAACGGAAGGCGGAGAACGTGGGCGCCCCGGTCAGCGGCGATTCCTGCGGTCCGGTCGGTCGAGCCGTCGTCGACGACGACGATGTCGAAGCCGGGATCGAACGCGCGAATCTCGTCGATCACGCGCCCAACTGATGCCTCCTCGTTCAGCGAAGGAACGATCGCGATCCGTTTCAGCTCTCCGAGCTGCGCGAGGATCTCGCCGGAAGGCGGGACCGGGACTTCTGCCAGCTCAGCCATGTGCAGGCACCGGTGTCGCGGCCCCGACCAGGTCGAGGATCTGCCGCGCACGGTGGGCATAGGTGTGCTCGTCGAGCACGCGCTCGCGGGCGCGCCGTCCCATTGCCTCTGCCGCGGCTGGATCGTCGAGCAGCTCGCGGTAGGCGGTCACCGCCTCGTCGGCGGTCGACACGACACGCAGCTCCGAGCCCGGCTCGAACCAGCGCTCGATCCCCTCGTGCGGATTGGAGACGATCGCCGCGCCGGACGCCGCGAGCTCGAACGGACGACAGGTTGACGACGCGTACACGGTCGCGTGCGAACGGCGGGTGATGTTGAGGTTGATCCTGCTGCGCGAGATCGCTTGCGAGAAGACGTTGAAGGGAACGTCACCGATCACCCGCGCGTTGCCAGTATCGCCGCGAAAGTCCCTGCCGCCGAGCGCGAAGTCGATCTCGGGCTCGCGCCTGCTCGGCTCGCCGACGAGCGCCTCCATCCATTCACGGCGGAACTTGTCTCCGTAGCCGTAGAAGAAGACGTCGTACTCCTTCTCGACCGGCGCGGGCTGGAACAGCTCGGGATCCGCGGCCCAGAACACAGTCTCTGCGCGCCGCGCTCCCAGCTCGCGCAGCCGCTCGAGACCGCCCTCCGAGTTCGACAGCACGATGTCGTACTCCGACGGATCCGCGCCGTGGTAATAGTTGAAACCGGTGTCCATGCCGCCGAATTCGGGCAGGCTCATGGGGACGTCGCCGTCGTAGAACACGACCGGAACGCCGAACCGCTCACGCAGGCCGGTGGGGATCCCACGCAGGTGGGCCATCGGCACGGTGAAGACGATCACCGCGGCGACGTCGCGTTCGTGCTCGAGGATGCGTTCGAGATGGCGCTGCCAGCGCGGCGTCACATAGCGCCAGATGGCCTCGCGTGTCAGCTTGTCGCCGACGCCGTCCTCGGGATGACTCTCGGCCCGCCGCAGCAGCGTATCTCCCTTGAGCCGAGCCGCCAGTCCCCGGGCGCCCGCAAAGAGCTCTGCCTCGCGATAGAGGGGGTTGGGCTCCGTCCGCCACCAGGGCGACGCGACGGCCCGTCCGCGGTAAGGGGTGACGATCAGGTCGACGCCGACCTCGTGGAGGCCTTTCCAGATCTGCCACCACGCCGGCGTGCACCCGTAGCGGAAATCGAGGTCGGTCGCAGAAGCGACGGCGAGGATCTTGGGCGTTGCAGGCACCGGCCCAGTATGGCTAAGGCGCCTGCTCGCAGGGCTCTAGGGCACCAGAGCCCCGAGCTTGTGCTCGAAGCCGAGCAGACCGTCCGAACCGTTGATGCGGACGCGATTCAGCGTATAAGGGCTGGAAGGCCGAGCGAGCCCGTAGTTCGTCGTCGTGGCGGCGAGATACCCGGCGCGGCGCACCGCGTCGATGACATGCGCGTTGTAGCGCCCGCTCGGGTAGCAGAAGAAGTCGACCGGCACGTGGAACATGTGCCGAAGCTCGACGCGCGAGCCTCGCACCTCGTCCCAAAGTCGCTTGTCGTCGACCGTCGTGAGGTCGGGATGCGTGATCGTGTGCGCGTCGATCTCCCAGCCGCCCGCGATCAAGGTGCGCACGCGCCAGAGCGGCAGGTTGTACTTCTGGACGGCGTTGACCTTGAGATTCAGGACGCCGGGCCAATGCAGCTTGCGCAGCTTCGGTAAGGCGTTCGTCGCCTGGCTGAGATAGCCGTCATCGAAGGAGATGACGATCGGGCGCTGCGGCAGCGGACCACCCGCATGCCAGAAGTCGTAGACCTGGCGCAGCGTCACCGCGTGAAAGTGCTTGCGAGCGAGCCAGTCCATCTGTGCCCTGAAGTCGCTCGGCCGCACGAAGAGGTCGGGGAACGCCACACCGGCGGGCGGCACCGCGATGACGTGGTACATCAGGATCGGCACCGGCGTGTCGTGCCGAACCGATCGAGCGGCGCGACCGCCCCCGGCGAACAACAGGCCGAGCACGACAAGTAAGGAAACGATGAGCTTCGTTGCAGGCTCAGCTACCGTGAAGTGGGGTCTGATGTCGCGCAAGCTACTGATCGCCTTCCTGTTCGCGCTCATGGTCGCACCACCGGCGGCCGCACGTCCGGTTCAGATGATGCCGGGCGTCACCTACGACCGGATCCTGAGGTGGACTCCGGCGGGACCGGTCGCCATCCACGTGGTCACGGCTCCGAAGCCGGGTGGTCTGTACAGCCTGACGCCGTTGCTGTCGAACGGGACGATCGTCGGACGGGAAACCGTCTCGTCGATGGAGCGCAACGCCTCGGCGCAGATGACGACGATCGGCATCAACGGCGATTTCTTCAGCTGGACCGGCGGCTGGCCGAGCGGCCTCCTGATGCGCGGCGGCATCGTCGAGCATCAATCGGCCCTCGGACGCGCCGCGGTCGGCGTCGACACGAGTGGCAATCTTCACGTCGATCGCGTCCCGTGGTACGGACGGTGGCACGGGGCCGACCCCACCTGGCAAAGCATCTCGCAGTTGAACGAGCCGGCACGTGCCAACGCGACGGCGCTGTTCACGCCGGTCTGGGGAGCGAAGACGCCTTCGACGCACGGAACGATGGTCGTTCTCGGACCGTTCCCACCGGCCACTCCGCGCCGCGATCTCAGCGGTGTCGTGCAATCCGTCTTCACGGATTCCAGCGTCGACGTACCCGCGGACGGTGCGGTCCTCGTCGCGCGCGGATCCGCCGCACGAACGCTGCACGACCAGGCAGTCGTCGGATCGCCGCTCACGGTCCGGATCCCGCTCGCCGACGACTGGACGGCCGTCACCGACGCCGTGAGCTCCGGGCCCACCCTGGTGAAGAACGGCCGTCCGATCTTCAACGCCGGGGAGGCGCTGACGGGGGCCCAGCTCCATGGACGCAATCCGCGCACGGCGATCGGCCAACGGACCGATGGCTCGATCGTCATGCTCGCCGTCGACGGACGCCAGCGTGGCTGGAGCATCGGGATCACCAACTGGGACCTCGCGCAGACCCTGGTTCGGTACGGCTGCGTGACGGGCTTTGCGCTCGACTCCGGCGGCTCGACCACCGTGGCGTTCGACGGACACGTGCTGAACCGGCCGTCGGATCCTCAGGGAGAGCGGCCGGTGGGCGAGGCGCTCGTGATCGGCTACACGGGTGTCTACGTACCTGCGCCTGCGGCCAACTTGTCGCCGAACGCCGACGGCATGGGTGACCAGGAGTCGCTGGACTACAGGCTCGTGCGTCCCTCGACGGTGAGCGCGAAGCTCATCGCTCCGGACGGTTCCGTCCGCGAGCTCGATTCGGGACAGAAGCCGGCGGGGCGCTATCACCTGACCTGGGACGGCACGGACGCGGCCGGTGCGCCGGCGGCCGAGGGCGCCTACCACTGGAACGTCTCGGCGACGGACGATCTCGGGCGAGCGTCGACGCACGACCGACGCTTCACACTCGACAGGACACTCGGCTTTCTGCGCGTCGCGGCCGGAGCACGGCAGGTCGCATTCACGCTCACCCGCGACGCGACGGTTCGGGTCACGATCGAGACTCGCTCCGGCGGAATTCTGCGCACGGTGGCAAGGGGGCTCCGGCCGCCGGGAGCGGTGACCGCGCGCTGGAACGGACGCGACGGCCGCGGCAAGCGCGTCCGCCCGGGCGCGTACGTCGTACACGTCTCGGTGACCAGCCCGATCGGGCTCAGTCAGCTACGCGCTCCGGTGCGGATTCGGCGCTAGTACGCGCCGCGGCGCGCCAGCACGGCCGGCAGCGTCCTGGCGAGGATGGTGATGTCGAGCCAGATCGACCAGTTCTCGATGTAGTAGAAGTCCAGCCGGACGAGGTCGTCGAAGCTCAGGTCGATCCGTCCTGACACCTGCCAGAGCCCGGTCATGCCCGGCAGCACGAGGTAGCGCTTCCTGTGCCAGGGCAGCAACTGCTCGTAGTCGCGAACCGGTAACGGGCGCGGGCCGACAAGGGACATTTCACCCCAGAGCACGTTCAGGACTTGCGGCATCTCGTCGAGCGAGAATCGGCGCAGGAACCGGCCGACCGGGGTGACCCGTGGATCGTCTTTGATCTTGAAGAGTGGCCCCGATGCTTCGTTCTCGGCCTCGAGTGTGGCCTGGCGCGCAGCCGCATCGGCGTACATCGTTCGGAACTTCATCATCCCGAACGCACGCTCGCCGAGACCGATGCGGCGATCGCGGTAAAAGACCGGACCGCGCGAGCTGGCCTTGACCGCTGCGGCGATCGGCAGCCACAACGGCAGTCCGGCGACGATGACGATGCTGGAGACGAGAAGGTCGAAGCCGCGCTTCAGCGCCCACTCGGAACCGGCCAGCACGGGCGGTCGCAGTTCGAAGAGCGGTGCGCCTTCACCGGGGATGTATTCCGCACGCTGCAGCAGCAGCTCGGTCGTCCGCGGCGCGATCTTCACTTTCACGCCGAAGCGATGCGCTTCCTCCACCAACTCCAGCAGCTCGCGCTCGTCGAGGCCGCCGTCCGTGACGATGAGCTCGTGGACGTCCTGCTCCCTGAGGATGAGCGGGACCGCGTCGAGACCGCCGAGCACCGGCAGGTCGACCGCGTCTCCGCCCGACGCGACCGCGCCGAGGAACTCGTACTGGATACCGCTGCGACCGGATCCGAGCGAGCGCCGCAACTTCACAAGCTGGTCGCCTTCACCCACCAGGACCGTCCGCCTGCGTGCGCCCGTGAGTCGGAGTACGTCCCGGGTCAGGACGTCGTAGCTCGCGCGCAGGATGCCGATGAAGAACGCCGTCAGCACGAGCGCCGTCGGCGTCAGTCCGTAGGTCGTGAAGTGGTAACCGGTCCCGAGGCCGAAGGCGAGCGTGATCACCGCCACCAGCACGAGCGAGAAAACGACCTGACCGAGCCCGGCCCGAAGCTCACGCCGGCGGTAGAGCCCGCCCACCCAGAACACGAGCACGGTCACGACGGTGAGGAAGGGGAGCCAGTTCGTCTCCGTGTCCCAGAGGATTCCCCACAGCGGCGGCCACTGGCCGAGGTAGGCCTCCCGAAGGATCAACGCGACGAAGACGCCGAGCACGAGGCCCAGGAGGTCGACCGCCACGAGAGCCGCGACGCTGGCGAGCCGCCGCACGACTGCGACGAGCGTGGTGCGGGAGAGCAGGTAGGGCCGGGCCGAGCGAATGTCTTCGACCGGCGCCGGCCGAGACTCGACCGGCGCGGCTGGCTTCGTGCTCACGGACCGGAGTGTACTTCCGGGTCTGCCGAAGCTCGCTAGGCTCGACGCTGATGGGCCTCGAGCAGCTGAGCGAGCGCTACGCCGAGCACAACCGCGTGGAACGTGGCGCAGGGTTCGTCTTCGCGGGCCTCGAACGCATCGAACTCTTTCGTCGCTACGTCGGTGGGCCCGGCCGCAAGGTCCTCGACCTGGGTTGCCGCGACGGGAGCCTCAGCCGGGCGTATGCCGACGGCAACGAGATCGTCGGCGTCGATGCCGATCGAGAAGCCCTCGCCGCGGCAGCGGAGCTGGGAATCGAAACGCACTGGGCAGATCTCGACGAGCCGCTGGACTTCGACGACGCCAGCTTCGACGTTGTCGTCGCCGGCGAACTGCTCGAACACTTACGCGATCCGCACCGAGTCGTCGACGACTTGCGCCGCGTCCTCCGGTCGGACGGGACGTTCGTGGCATCGGTACCAAACGCGTACAGGCTCAAGAATCGTCTGCGCTTTCTGGCGGGAAGAGACCCCGAGGACGATCCCACCCACCTGCACATGTTTGCGCCGGACGACGTGAACACACTCCTCAACGGCTTCGAGGACCCGCGAGTCCACTTCATCGCCGGTCGCTTGGTCGGACTTCAGCCGCGGCTCTTCGCAAACGACATCGTCTTCTCCGGGCGCAAACCGCGCTGAAGCTCACGCAGATCGGACGGCGTCCGCCTCAGGCCGAGCAGGGTGAGCCCGGCGCGCAGAGCAGCCGCACGACGTCGGTCGAGAAGGTCGGTGTCGTGGAAGTACGCGTGCAGGACCTGGCGGTGGTCTGCAGCGAATACACCGCGCACCAGCATCCCGATCGAATGCGTCGTCGGCAGCTCGAGCAGGCGGCGGCCGCTTGTGAGCTCCAGCCAGGCGGGTTCGTCGAGCTGAAGATGCGCAGCGTCGGGCGCGAGGTAGTCCGGGCGAAAGGCGGTCGCCGTGCAGTCCGTGTAGCCGAGCTCGGCCAGCGCCTCGGCCACCGGCTCGTCCAGGTACCACCCCCCGCCGCAGAACAACTCGGCCTCGAGCCCCGCCGAGCGGAGCCAGTGGACCTGCTCCCGAACCAGCGCGGCAGGGTCGCCGCCGGTCGGGCGCGCGTGGTCGGGCGCCGTCCAGTGAGTGTGGAGGCCAAAGGGCCCGCGGGCCTGCGCCTCGCGCGCGCGCTCGAGCCACGCTGACTCGTCCTCTCCCAGGCCCGGCGGCCGCATCAGCGCCGCAATCGGGAACCGTCCGGGACGGCGCTGCTGGAGTGCGGCGAAGCGCCTCCATACCACGTCGTCGAGAGGACGCTCCACGTGGCACGAGACGACCGCGTACCGCCCATGCAGTATGTGTGCCGTGTGCGGCATCGCCGGACTCTATTCGCCCGCCGGGATGCCGAATCCCGAGCGCGTGGACGCGATGCGCGCCGCACTGGTGCATCGTGGACCGGATGAAGGCTCGACCGACGTCTTCGGCCATTGCGTGCTCGGCCATCAGCGGCTGAAGGTGATCGACCTCGATACCGGCTACCAGCCGGTATCCAACGAGTCGGGCGACGTGGTCGCCGTCTTCAACGGCGAGGCGTACAACTTTCGCGTGTTGCGCGACGAGCTGCGCGCGCACGAGGTGCGCGGCACAGGCGACACCCCGGTGCTGCCGCACCTCTACGAGGAGAGCGGACCGCAGTTCGCCGCGCGCCTGGACGGGATGTTCGCGGTCGCCCTCTGGGATGCCGGCCGCGAACGGCTCGTCCTGGCGCGCGACCGGCTGGGCAAGAAGCCGCTGCTCTGGACCCGTCTGCCCGACGGAACGCTCGCCTTCGCCTCGGAGCTCAAAGCGCTGCTCAGACTGCCCGAGGTACGCCGCGAGGTCGAGCTCGACGCGATCGACGCCTATCTCGCCCTGCAGTACATTCCCGGCGATCGCACGGGGTTGAGCGGCATCCGCAAGCTGCAGCCCGGACACGTGCTGGTCGCAGAAGGGGAGAACGAAAAGGTCGAGCCGTACTGGCAGCTCGAGCCGGCCGAGCCGAGCACGGGCGACGAAGACTGGCTCGAGCGAGTGCGAACGACGGTCGGCGATGCCGTGCGCAAGCGGCTCGTCGCCGACGTCCCGCTCGGTGCGCTGCTCTCGGGCGGCATCGATTCGAGCGTCGTCGTCGCGCTGATGGCGGAAGCCTCCGCCGATCCGGTGCGTACGTTCACCGTCGGGTTTGCCGACCAGCGCTACGACGAACGCTCGTACGCACGCGCAGTCGCAGCGCGCTACGGAACGATCCACGAAGAGCTCCGGATCGACGAAGGCGTGGCAGCCACCTTGCCGCGACTCGCAGCAGCCTACGACGAGCCGCTCGGCGACGAAGCGGCCTTCCCGACGTTCCTGATCGCCGAGCAGGCGCGCCGGCACGTGACCGTGGCGCTCTCGGGCGACGGCGGCGATGAAGCCTTCGCGGGCTACGAGCGCTATATCGCGCACCGCCTGGCCGCGCGCATTCCGGCGACGGCGGCGCGTGCCGGCTCGGCCGCCGTGCGGGCGCTTCCCGGCGCCTGGCGCGAGCCACGGTCGCCGCTCCATCGCGCCGCGCGCCTGCTCGACGTAGCGGCGCAGCGACCGAGCGACCGTTACGCACGACTCATGGAGGTCTTTCCGCTCGCTCTTCGCCGCGCGCTCTGGACCGAGCCGGCACGCGCACGACCGACGAAGCTCGAACCTGTTCGAGACGGGGTTGCAGGCCTGCAGCTGCTCGATGTCGCGACGTACCTCCCGGGCGATCTCCTCCTCAAAGCAGACATTGCGACGATGGCTCACTCGCTCGAGCTGCGCTCGCCGTTCCTCGACCACGAAGTCGTGGCGCTCGGCCTCGCCCTGCCGGACTCGCTGAAGGTGCACCGCCGTGCAGGCAAGGTTGCCCTGCGACGTGCGTTTGCGAGCGCGCTCCCTGCGGAAGTTGCCGAGCGCGGCAAGACCGGATTCGGTGTCCCGATCAGCCGCTGGTTCCGGTCGGACCTGCGCGAGGCGGCCCGTGACCTGCTCGCGACCGAGCGTGGCTGGTTCCGGCCGGAGACGGTGCGGCAACTGCTCGACGAGCACCAGTCCGGCCGCGCCGACCACGGGCACAGGCTCTGGTGCCTGCTCATGCTCGAGCTCTGGGTGCGCGAGCATGTCGAAGCGCCGGTGCTAGTCACCGCCGCGTGAGCGGCGGCGTGGAAAGGGAAGGGGGAAACCCGGATGTTTCCCCGCTCCATCTCTTCGAGGCTCGCGGCGATCTCAGCGGCGCGAGCTTCGAAGCGTGCCTTCCACAAGAAGGGGGCTCGTGGGGGAAACCTGGTTTCCCCCACGCGACGAGCTGCAGGCGAGGAAGACAGCGTTGAAACGCCTCGAGCTCTGGCTGATCGCCGCTGCGGCGATCGCCCCCCGCCTGGCCGTGCTCGTCCACGAGCGCGGGCACATCCTCACCGCATTCACCGACAAGAGCGACGACTTCGCGCAGACCTTCGTCCGGCACGGGACCTTCGGCTTCATCCCTGGCGAGCCGTCCGCGTACACGCAACCGCTCTACGGCTTCTTCCTCGTCCCGATCTACTGGATCTTCGGGCGCACGTGGTGGGCGGTCGGCGGCGCGCAGATCGTCGTCGCGACGGCGACTGCATTCCTCGTGTACGCGATCGGCGCGCGCGTGCTGTCGCGACGAGCCGGAACCTTGGCCGCCGTCCTCGCGACGCTGAACCCCTACCTCGTCTGGCACGACGTGCACCTGAACCGCGAGGTGCTCGATCAGCTCGTCGCGGCGGCGCTCATCCTCTGCACGCTGATCGCGGCGGAGCGCCGATCGACGGCGTGGGCCGTCGCCGTTGGCATCTGTGGAGGGCTGGCAGTGCTCGGGAACGTGCGGCTCGCCCTCCTGCCGCTCGTCGTGGCCGCGTACCTCGTCTCCCGCCAGGGTTGGAGCTGGGCTCCCGTGGCGGTCCTCGCCGCGGCAGCGATCGCCGTCGCGCCCTGGGTGATCCGCAACCGGGTCGAGGTCGGGTGCTTCGCCCTCACCACCGATGCGCGAGCTCTCTGGAAGGCGAACAACGCGCAGACCTACGACCTGCTCGCCTCGGGGAAGTGGATCGACGACGTCAAGGATCCACCCGGCCATCCGTTTCCGAATCCGGAAGAGGCGCGTGACATCTACCGGCAGAGCGGCCGGAAGATCCACGTCGACGAGTGCGCGAACGAGAGCTACTACCAGCACAAAGCCTGGGTCTACGTGCGTGACCATCCCGACGGGAAGACGAAGCTCGGGGGCCAGGCGGTCCGGATGGAGTGGGATCCGCGCACGACGGCGTCCGCGACCGACTCCGGTCGAGGTGTCATCCGCAGCTGGGCGCAGCCGCTGTACATGTCGTTCCTCTATGCGCTCGGCTTGCTCGGCCTCGCTGTCGTCCCGCGGCGCTTCGCGGCCCTGGCGCTCGCCGTGCTGGCGTACCAGACGCTCGCTGCGATCGTCTTCGTGGGTGCGACGCGGTATCGCGTGGCAACGGACTTCCTGATCGCCCTGCTCGCAGCGGGAGCATTGGAATGGCTGCTCTGGCGCCGGCGTAGGGCCCATTGAAGGTCCTGCACATCCACCGGATCGGCGGGATCGGCGGTTCCGAGCGCCACCTACTGACCCTCCTGCCGGCGCTGGCCGAGCGGGGCGTCGAGGTCAGCTTTCTCGGCCTCGACGACACGTCACGCGCGCCGGATCCGTTCTACGAAGCTTTGACCGTCCCCTGCGAGCGGGTCCCCGCGCCGCGCGATCTGGACCCCCGGCTCGCTCTTCGAGTGCGGCGCGCCACGCGTGCGGCCGACCTCGTGCACACGCATCTCGTGCACGCAGACGTGTACGGGGCGCTGGGCGCGCAACGCCTCGTCTCGACCAAGCACAACGACGACCCGTTCCGCGCCGGCGCGTTTCGCTTCGTCGAGCGCGCACTGGCACGGCGCGCGGCGCGCATCGTCGCGATCACGGACGCGCTCGCACGATTTCAGGTCGAGCGGGTCGGCCTGCCCGAGGCGAAGCTCGAGGTGATTCACTACGGCCTGGACGAGCCGCCCGCGCCGTGGGGAAGCAATCCACCGGACGACGTTCCGCCGACTGCGCGGGTCGTGCTGGCGGTCTCCCGGCTCGAGCCGCAGAAAGGTCTCGACGTCGCGGTACGTGCCTTGCCGGACATTCGCCAGAGACATCGGGACGCAGTGCTGGTCGCGCTCGGCGAAGGGCCGCAGCGTCAGGAGCTGGAGCAGCTCGCCCGCGACCTCGACGTGGCGGTCCTCCTGCCAGGTCGCGTCCCAGACGTCACGGCCTGGCTCCGACGGGCCGACCTCCTCGTCCACCCGGCGCGCTGGGAGGGGTTCGGGCTCGCGCTCCTCGAGGCGATGCTCGCGTCACTTCCCGTCGTCTCGACCCGGGTGAGCTCGATTCCCGAGATCGTCGCCGACGGTGAAACCGGACTGCTCGTCCCCCCGGACGATGCGCCCGCCCTCGCCGCGGCCGTGAGCCGGGTGCTCGACGATCCGGCCGATCTCGGCGCGCGCGGCCGCCAACGGGCGCGTACCGACTTCAGCGTCGCGCGCATGGCCGATCACACGCTCGACGTGTACCGGCGGGCCATGTCCACCTGACCCACCGCCCACCCCCCACCCGGAACAGGGCGGGGGGCACGCTAGCGGTCGTGTCGTGACGTAGGCGGATCGGGATCAGGTCGGAAGCGTGCCGTTTCGTCCACGGCGGCTCTGGAGCTGATCCCGGTACAGAAGCTCCGTGCGGTCGGTGCACCGTTCCTGCAGGAACTGCTCGAGCGCACGACGCCTGCCGGCCTCCCCCATCTCCGTCGCGGCCGGGAGATCACGCGCGAGCCGCACGATCGCCTCTGCAAGGGGGTCGGCTTCGCCCGGGGGCACCAGCAGCCCTGTCACCCCTTCCTCGACCAGCTCTCCGAGCCCCCCGATCTCCGCGGCGATCACCGGCCGCGCGCGCTCCATTGCCTCCAGGGCCACCATGCCGAAGCCTTCGCCCATCGACGGGACGACGACGATTGCCACGTCCTCGATGGCGCGCTGCACCGGGGCGACGTAGCCGAGAAAGCGAATCGCATCGTCGACCTCGAGCTCCTTGGCCAGCGCGCGCAGCGCAGGCTCGAGCGGCCCGCGACCGGCGATGTCGAGCCGCAGCTCCGGGAGCTGCCGCCGCGCCTCGGCAAACGCCCGCAGCAGCACGATGTGCCCCTTGATCGGGATCAGGCGGCCGACGCAGAGCAACCGTGGCTGACGACCTCCGTACGCGCGCGGAGCGCCGTCCGGCTCGATCCCGTAGTGCACGATCTCGAAGCTCGAGCCGTCGAAGCCCTCCACCTCCTCGAGGTAGCGCGCGAGTCCGCGCGAGATCGCTATGTGCGTATGCGCAAACGTCGCGATTGCACGGTCGCCGAGTGCGAAGCCCGGGTTCTCGCGGAACTCGTTGAAGCCATGCTTCGTCGACACTCGGACCGGCACGCCCGTCAGCGCCCCGGTCAGCTGGCCGTACACATCCGCGTGCACGAGATGGGTGTGCAGGATGGTCGGCCGAAGGCGCGCGAGATAAGCACCGAGGCGGAAGAAGGCGATCGGGTCGACGTCTGCGGCAAGCGGGATCGCATCCAGAGGAATGCCGCGCGCCGTCAGCTCGCCGGCGAAGTCCCAGGCGCCGGGCTCGTGCTCGTGCAGCATCAGAAACCGGATGTCCCAGCCGCGCTCCTTCAGCCGGGGCAGCAGGGAGATCAGGTGCGCCTCGGAGCCGGAGATCCCCGCGACCTTCTGCAGATGGAGGACCGTGGGACCGCCTGTCATGTCGCCGCCGCCAGCACCCCGTCGGCCCAGGTGTCGACCGAGTGTCTCTCGACCACCCGCTCGCGCAACGTACGGCCGATCTCCGCGCGCTCGTCGTCGCCGAGGGCAGAGAACCAGCGCAGACGCTCGGCGAGGCTCTCGGGGGACTCTCGTTCGAACGCAAGCTCGTAGCCGTCGAAGAGCTCGTCGAACACCGGGTTCGAAGCGAGTACGGGCAGACAGGCCGCCGCCGCCTCGTAGACGACCTTGTCGGGTGCGCCCGCCTCCATGTTGTTCAGCAGCACGTCTGCGCCGGCGAGCAGCTCGGGAACCTGCGCACGCGGCACGGCATCACCGAGCGGCACGCCGAGGCGCTCGAGGTCGCGGCGGTGCTTCTGCTCGAGGCCGTTCAACGACGTGCCGCGCACCTCGACCTCGACTCCCTCCACCTGCGCCGCCCCGCGCAGAATGGTCTCGATCCCTTTCGCGGGCGAGTAGCGGCCGAGCACGAGCGCGTGCACCCCCCGGCGTCCGCTGCGGTCGAAGCAGTTGAATTCGTTCACGTCGATACCGTGCCCGATCGGCCGGACCTTCGCGGACTCGAGCGGAAACGAACGCCGGTCGACGCTGACGATTGCCGTCGCCAGCTTCTCGGCCAGGCGAAGCGTCATGGACGCCTTCCAGTGCGTGTACCAGAGCAGCAGGGGAATGCGGCGCGGCCGTACCAGCGGCGCAGCGAGGAGCACGTAGACGGGAATCATGTGCGCGAGCACGGCGCCGGCCGGCAGTGCACGCGCGAGCTCTCGCTCGAAGCGCCAGGCACGGCCGGCCCGCGACGGCGCGGCGAACGTCCGCACCTCCACGTTCGCGGGCAAAGGCGCGTCCGCTGCGGATTGCGCCAGCACGACGACCTCTTCCACCCGCGCGGCCAGCGCGCGTACCTTCGGAATCGTCGCCGCCAGCACGGGATGACCCGGATCGACGCTCTGGGTGACGAACACGAGCCGGCGCATCAGAAGAAGTCTGTGTCGCCGAGCGTGAAACGCCAGGAGCGAAGGCCGAGGTCGAGATCGCCGGCGAGTGCCTTGCCCATGAAGTGCAGCTTCGTCCGCGTCGGGAAGAAGCCCATCGACGCGTACGTCGCACGATGCTCGGGAGCCGGGATCGCGAGCAGCGCTCGCGCCCCCGGGCGTACCTCCGCGAGGCAGGCGCGCAGCAGGAAGCCTGGCTGGCCGACGAGATCGGCGACGTAGGCGAGCGCGGTGCCGCGATGCTCCTTGTGGCCGACGACGGCGTAGCTCCCGCCCCCGGCAACGGCGACGTAGTCGCGCGGAGACTGCAAATAGCGCCAGTTGAGATAGGCGGCATCGCGAACGACGTGATTCGGCCAGGCCTTCGCTGCGTCCCCGGCGTGCCGGAAGCGTTCGATGCGAGCGTACGGCCGCCGCCTGCTAAACCGGCGTGGGAACGGCCGCGCCCACACACGGATTCGACCGATCTCCGTCCAGCCGAGCGGACCGAGGAAAATCGGTGCCGTCGGCTTCGACGCGAAGGCGAGAGCAACCGCAACCCCCCGGTTCTCCGCCTCCTGTTCGTGTTTCGACTCCAGCGCCGGAAAGATCCCTTTCCCACGCGCGGAGTCCGCGGTCGTCGCATGTACGGAGAAGCTCACGAGCTTCTCCTCGCCGCCGAGCATCATCCGGAAGAGCGAGTGCGAGGCGACGCCCGCGACGCCGCCCTGCACCCGGGCAATCGACATCAGCGATCCGGCCGGGTTCTCCTTGAACCACCAGTCGAACTCGTCCCCCGTGAGCGCAAGCTCGCCCCACGCGTCCTGCAGGAGCCGGAGATAGTCGGCGCGGTGCGCCGGCTCGTAGGCGGCCAGCTCGTAGTCCGACACTTACTTGGTCGAGGTGCCGAGAGCCGCGTTGAAGACCCGCCGGGCGTGCGTACCGGTGACTGTGTCCTTCACGGAGATGAGATCACAGGCGCCCGCCAAAACGAGCTCGAACGTCCTCGACGAGTACGGCTCGATGTTGTAGCGGCGCAGCTGCAGCGGATCTGTGCTCGGCGAATTCGCACCGGAGACGGCGGTGAAAGCGACGTCGTAACCGGCCTGGCGCACGAGGGAGAGGTGCACCGGCTTGTAGTGCGCCTCCGAACCCTTGACGTACGAGAACGCGCGTACGGGACGACCCAGCCGCTCCTCGAGACGCAGCTTCGAGAGTGCGATCTCGCGCGCTGCCTCGTCCACCTCGAGGTCCGCGAGGGGGCGATGCGAGATGCCGTGCGACTCGATGCGAATTCCCGCGCCTTCCAGGGCGGCGAGCTCCTCCCACTCGATCGTGCGGTTGAGGATGCCCTGCGCAGCCAGGTGTTCCTCGTGAGGCAGCGGATGCCGATCGTCGAGGTAGCCGATGGGCACGAAGAGCACCGCGGGATAACCGTGCTTGCGCAGCACGCCGGCTGCGTTGTCGAGGTTGTCGAAGTACCCGTCGTCGAAGGTGATCAGCACCGCCTGCTCGGGCAGCGGCTTGGCCTCGAGGTAGTGGTCGAGCACGGCCTGCAGGTCGACGGGCGTGTAGCCGAGCTCGTGCAGCTGGTCCATCTGTTCGTCGAACAGCGAGACGGGCATGGTCAGCGGATTGCCGGGGAGGTCGTTGACCTTGTGGTACATGAGCACCCGGAGACTCCTGTGCCCGTTGCCGTTGGCCCCGAGCACCGAAGCCGTCTCGCCGATCGTCCGGTAGACGGAGTTCTTCAACACCTGCTTGAACCGGTCCGCGCGCACGCCCGACCTAGCTTAGTCGGCACCCAAGCCGGCCACCCGCTCGACGAGGGCGCGGAGACGGGACGCGAACTCCTCGGGAGAGATCGTCCACATCGCGGCACTCGCGGCGGCTCCCGCACCGAGCCGCTCGGCCAGCTCGCGGTCGGTCAGGATGCGGACGACCGCGTCGGCGAGCGCATCGAGATCCCCCGCCTCGACGAGGAGCCCGTTCTTACCTTCCTGGACGAGATCGGGGATACCGCCGACCCGGCTCGCAACCACCGCACGCCCGCGACAGAAGGCCTCGACGACGACGCGCCCCATTCCCTCCGAGCGCGAGGGCAGCACGAGCGCGGTCGAGTCGTCGAGGGCGGCGGAGATCTCGCCGGGCGAGAGACGACCCGTCCAATTCGTCTGCCCGGGCACGTCGCGAACGAGGTCCTCGACGATCGGCTGCAGTGTTCCGGCGCCGACCAGCTGGAGCTGCCCAGCGGGGACGCGAGGGGCGACGCGGCGCCACACAGCGGCCAACCCGTCGACGTTCTTGTAGCGCTCGAGCACGCCGACGAAGAGCACGCGCGGCCGATCCGGGAGCGGCCGTGGCGGCTCCCGCAAGAAGGAGTCGAAATCCATGTAGGCCGGAAACTCGTCCGTCGGCTCGAGCCCGAGGTCTCGCACGAGATCCGTGGTGTAGGCGGTGACGGTGCGAATGCCGTCGGCGTTGCGGAGAGCGGTGAGCGCGGCGCGGTCGGCGAGCGGGTTCAGAAGGGCACGAAAGCGTGAGCCGTACAGACGCGTCGGCGCGCGCCAATCCCCGTGGATGTCGACGATCACCGCAGTCTCGACGTTCGCCAGCTTGCGTGCCGTGAGCGCGGCTGCGGCCTCGTGCGCGCCCTGCGCGAGCACGGCGTGCGGCCGGAAGTCGCGCAGCTGACGCGCGATGCGCGCCGGCAACGCGGCAAAGAAGGCCGCTCCGTCGAGAGCGGGGAGCCTGCCGACGAGGTGAAAGGCGCCGTTCCCACCGGCTCCCCCCGCCAGGACGCGGAAGTCCAGCTTGTCGCCGACGGCGCTCCACTTGCGTTCGAGGCTCGGTGACAGCGGCGTGTCGACACGCCGTGAGACGAAGAGAACGCGAGGCTTCACGAGCGAGCCACCCGCTCGAGCGTGGCCTCGAGCTCGCCGAAGACACGGTCCGGCGCGTACGCCGCGACCGAACCGGCGGCCGCCGTGCGAAGCTGCTGGCGCAGCCCGTCCTCCTGGAAGTAGCGTCGCACCGCCTCCGAAAGCGCGGCCGTGTCCCCCGGCGCGACGAGCAATCCGTTGACGCCGTCGTGGACGACCTCCGCCACTCCTCCGGCCTCCATCGCCAGGACCGGCGTCCCGACGGCCAACGCCTCCACCACGGTGTGCGGGAAGTTCTCCCAGCTGGAGGAGAGGATCGTCGCGTCCGCCGCCCGAAACAGCTCGACGATGCGTTCGCGCGGCTGTGCGCCGAGGAAGCGGACCCGGTCGGCGATGCCGAGCGCTCGCGCGCGCTGCTCCAGCGGCCCGCGATCCGGCCCTTCGCCGGCAATCACCAGCTCGACCCCCGGCGCGGCAGCCACGGCCTCGAGTGCATGTCCGAGCGACTTCTGCGTCGTGAGTCGTCCCGCGAACGCAAGGGTCGCGCCGTTCAGGCCGAACGCCCGCCGCAGTTCGTCGCGGTCAGGCAACGGCGGAATCCGCGGCGCCGGATTGGGCAGGACGCTGACCTTGTCGGGGCGGACGCCCCAGGCGAGCGCGAGCTCGCGCAGGTAAGAGCTGGGCGTGAAGACGTGCGCGGCGTGCCGCAGCTCCAGGTCACGCGCGAAGCGCAGGAGCGCAACCGCGGCACCGCCCCGACCGCCTTGGAAGTCGTCCACGTCACCCTCGACGAAGCCGCGACGGCGTGAGCGCTCGAAGGCGGGGTCCGCGGTCAGCTTCACGACGTACGGCGTCCGCGCCACCGTCGCGCCGAGCGCGCTCCGACCGAACATTCCCGTCGTGTAGACGACGTCCGCTGCACGCGCACGGTGGTGGACGAGCGCCGCGCCGCGATAGTGGCGGATGCCGGGACGGTGGCGGCGCGGAACCGCGCGCACCTGGTACGGGCGCGCGGGCGGCGGCGCGTCCGCGGTCGTCACGACCTCGACCTCGTGGCCGCGAGCCCGCAGGAAGTCCGCCACGTCCGGCGCGTGACTCGCCGGACCGCCCACGTCCGGGGGCCAGATGCCGGAGACGATCAAGACCTTCACGGCACAACCACCTCAGCCGCCTGCGTCGGTGGCGTGATGTTCAGGTCGGGCTCCTTCTTGATCCGCATGAAGAGCACGGACCAGTACAGGACGAAGACCACCGTGGCCGCCAGGACCGCGCCCGCCGCTCCGGTTGCTCCCCAGGCGGCACCGAAGGCAACCACGAGCGGGACGAGGACTAGCGTCTCGACGCCATGGGTCCAGATGCGTAGGTTCGGGCGGCCGATGGAGACGGGAAAGCTCTTCGTCCAGCCGAAGACGAACTGGAGCGCCCCTGCCGCGACGATGAGGCGGAGCGCATCGGTTGCGCCGACGTTCTTCGAGGTGAAGAAGATCCGGACGAGGTCGGGCGCGAGCCAGAGCAGGAGCGGCGCGGCGACGATGACGCCGGCGGCGGCGCCGAGGGAATAGCGCCGTATGCCGGCGAACACGGTCTCGCGCGTTCCGCGTTCCCACGCACGGGTCTGCTCGGTCAGCAGCACGAGGCGAGCCGGGGCGGAGAGTGCGGCGAAGCCTTGTTGCGGCGCCTGGGCCACACGGAAGTAGCCGACCTGGGTCGGCGAGGACACAACGCCGAGCAGCAGCGGGCTGAGCGTCGTGCGCAGCGCCACGACTCCGGTGGCGACGCTCGACTGGACGACGAAGCGAATGATCTCGTGCCGTTCGTCGCCCAACGGCATGGCAGGAGCACGGGGATTGCGGCGAAACGCGATCCAACCGGCGCCGAGCACAGCCGCGGTTGCAAGTAGCTGCGCGAACACGATCGCCGCGATCGTCTGGGTCAGGCCGTAGCGCGTGCCGATGGCGATTGCACCGAGCCGCAGCGCCATGGAGAGAAACAGGAAGAACCCTCGGATGTCGTATCGGCCGCGGAGGATGAGCGCGACGCCGCCGACGTTCTCGGGAGCCTGAATGAGGGGCAGCGCGGAGGCGATCAGCATCGGCTTCAGCAGACGGTCATCACCGAAGAGCGCGTGCGCGGCCGGGGCAAGCGCGAGCAGACACGCGCCGGCGAGCAGCCCCCCCGCCAGCTTGACCTGCAGCGCCAGGCCGAAAAGACGCCGCAATCGTCCCCAGTCCTCCCGCTCCTGGAAGCGGAAGCCGTACTTGACGAGAGCCTCCTCGATCGTGAGGTCGAGCAGCGTCTGGAAGAAGCCGGTCGCGGCGATCACGAGGGCGTACAGACCGAGGACCCGAGTCGAGAACGCGTGGGCCGCGATCACCGTGCCGAAGAAGCCGAGGACTACCGAGGCGTAGATCCCAGCGGCTGCCGTCGAACGGCGCCAGAAGAGCCGCGAGCGCATCAGAAGCGGAGGCTGAGCTTGCGCTGCCGACCATGAAGACCGTGCCGGCTTTGCCGGTGCGGCCGTCCAACCCACACCCCGCCAGACAACTTCGCTAGGTCCCCTCTCACCGGCTCGAGGATCATTCTATGGAGGGCAATACCTAGACTCGCTCCGTGGCCGTGGCGGAAAGCCTTGCAGTTCGGGTGCGCTCCGCCGCGCACGCGGGGATCAACCCCGGCGCCGCGGCCCTGGCACTCGCCGTCCCGTTCCTCTTCCTGCACATCAAGTACCAGCCCGGCGTGCGCGTTCCGCTCGGCTCGACGCATCTCGGGCTCGAGCTGTCGGATCTCGCGGTCGTGATCGTGGCCCTCCTGGCATTGCGTGAGGGCCTTCGCGCGGGGTTTGCGCCACTGCGCCCCGCCCGACTCCTCTGGATCGCGTCACTGGCACTCGTCGTCTGGATCTTCGTACGCTCCGGGTCACTTACGCATCTCGTCACCGCCGCGAAGTTCTCGGAGTACGCGCTGCTCGCACTATCGGCACCGCTGATTCTGAGACGCCGCGACGACTGGGAGCTGGTCGCCGCGGCGGTCGTCGCCTGGAGTGTCGTCGCCACGTGCGTCGGTCTCCTGCAGTTCTTCGGTCTGCACATCGCCGACGCCTGGGCGGCGGGACGACGCCAGCCGTCGTTCCTCGGCCATTCCGACTTCGCCGCTCTCTCGGCGCTCGCGCTCGCGATCGGACTCGCTGCCGTCCTGGTCGCAGGCAGACGGATCGGGTGGGCGGCGGTCGCGACCGGCGCGCTGGGACTCATTCTCTCCGGAGCCACGGCGGGCCTGATCGGGATCGCGGCCGGAGCGGCTGCCTTGCTCTATGCGATCTCGCGCAGGCGGCCGCTCGCGATCCGCGACGTCGCGGTGAGCGGCGCCGTGGTCGGCGTCGTTGCCGCAGGCGTCCTCGTGCTCCGAGCCGGCGACTTCGAGAACTTCCTGCGCTTCTTGCACCTGAAGGGCAAGGAGACGCAGACCGCGAGCATCCAGACCTACTCGCACCACACCCTGCTCGCCTACATCGGGTACCGAATCTGGCGGGACCATGCGGTCATCGGCGCCGGCTGGCAGGCCTCGACCGATCCCGACGTCGTCGACCCGCAGCTGCCTGCAGCGCACCGGGAGTTCCCGGACGTCGCGCCGCTCGCCTTCCCGACCCGTGAACATGAATGGGGCGTGCAGAACGCGTACATCCAGGCAGCGGCGGATCTCGGCCTGGTCGGCCTCGTCCTCTGGCTGTTGCCTTTCGCACTGGCGCTCGTGCTGGCGCTCCGCGCGAATGCTCCGCCCGGAGCAGTGGCGGAGTTCACGATCCTCGCGGCGATGGGGATCTGGGGCGGGCAGGGCCTCGTCGCCGGGATCCCGCTCGATGCGGCCACCTGGCTCGGCCTCGGCCTGGCGGCGACCGCGGCTGTCCAGAGGAGTCGGGCACCCGCTCAGGGAGAATGACGCAGATGAAGGCTCTCGTCACCGGTGGAGCAGGGTTCATCGGCTCGAATCTCGTCGACGCGCTCCTCGAGCGCGGCGACGACGTGCGCGTGCTCGACAACTTCTCCACCGGCAATCGGGCCAACCTCGAGAGCAGCGAGGTCGAGGTCGTCGAAGGAGAGCTGCGCTCCTACGAGCGCGTGCACGCCGCGATGCGCGGCGTGGAGGTCGTCTATCACCTCGGCGCGCTCGGCTCGGTGCCCCGCTCGGTACAGGATCCGCTGACCTCGAACGCCGTGAACGTCGAGGGCACGCTGAACGTTCTGCTCGCCGCGCGCGACGAGGGCGTGCGGCGCGTCATCTTCTCCTCCTCCACCTCGGTCTACGGCTCCAGCCGCGAGCTACCCACGTCCGAAACGATGCCGCCCGACCCGATCTCCCCGTACGGGGTCGCCAAGCTCGCCGCCGAGCGCTACTGCATCAGCTTCAGCCGCGTCTACCACTCGTTCGAGACGGTCGCCCTGCGCTACTTCAACGTCTTCGGCCCGCGCCAGAGCCCACACTCTCAGTACGCGGCGGTGGTGCCGTTGTTCATCGCCGCGATCGACCAGGGCGAGCCGATCACGATCCATGGCGACGGAGAGCAGTCGCGCGATTTCACCTACGTCGGCAACGTCGTCGACGCGACGCTACGGGCGGCGTCGGCACCCGGTGCGAGCGGGCGCACGTTCAACGTAGCGGCGGGGTCGCCGGCGAGTGTGAACCACGTTGCCGAGACGATCGGCGCGATCCTCGGCAAGGCGGTGGAGAAGCGCTACGAGCCGCCGCGTGCCGGCGACATCCGCGACTCCTGGGCCGACATCTCCGCCGCCCGGGAGACGCTCGGTTACGAGCCGCGCGTCGACCTCGCTGCCGGGCTCGAGCTCACGGCCGAGGCCATCGTTGCCCGGGTCTGACGCCGCGCCTAAGCCGGTGCGGGTTCTGCGGGTGATCGCCCGTCTGAACATGGGCGGGCCGGCGTTGCACGTCGCGTACCTGACGGACGGCCTGAAGAAGCGCGGCTACGAGACGACACTCGTGGCGGGCTCGCTGGCGCGCGGCGAGGACTCGATGGCGTTCGTCGCAGATGCGCGCGGCGTCTCGGTGATCCGGATCGACGAGCTGGGCCGCGAGATCTCACCGCTGCGCGACCTCGTCGCGACGTTCCGACTCGCGCGACTGATCCGCCGGGAACGCCCTCAGATCCTTCACACGCACACGGCCAAGGCCGGCACCGTCGGACGGGTCGCAGCGCTGCTGGCCGGATCCCGGCGACCGCCGATCGTCGTCCACACCTTCCACGGCCACGTCCTGCGGGGCTACTTCGGGCCGCTTCGCTCGCTCTTCTTCCGGCTCCTGGAGCGCTGGCTCGCCGCGCAAACGACTGCGCTGATCGCGGTCAGCCCTCAGGTCCGAGACGACCTCGTCGCGCTCGGAATCGCGCCGCGCGAGCGATTCGCCGTGATCCGCCTCGGGATCGAGCTCGACGAGCGAGTCGCGCCGGACCAGAACGGCCGGGTCGAGAGCCGCCGGTACCTCGGCATCCCCGACGGTCGATTCGCAGTCGGGTGGATCGGCCGCATGACGGCTGTAAAGCGCACCGACGATGTGCTGGTCGCGTTCAAGAGCCTGCGCGAGAGCGGTGTCGACGCGACGCTCTGCATGGTTGGCGACGGCCCCGACCGCGCGGGCCTCGAGCAGCGCGCGCACGATCTCGGCATCGTGCGCGAC
>VAWR01000005.1 GCA_005885245.1 Actinomycetota bacterium
GATCACGTACAGCGAGAAGACGAGTACCGTTACGCAGCCCGCGAGCACCGGGGCAAGCGTCCGACGAAGCGGCGGACTGGCCACGATCCAGCGAGCGACGAACATCACCACAAGCACGACCCCGACGCCGAGCCAGACCACTCTCTGCGCCGTGTCTATCGCAGCCGCCGTCGAAGCGCTGGGCCACGCGAGAAATGCGTTTCGCGGCTCTTGCCCTTCGAGGAAGAGCAGCCACAGGATCTGCATCGGGACGGCCGCGATGAAAACGGCCCCGGCGAGCAGGCGGTCGACGGACCGGCTAAGCCGACCGTCCGAATACGAGAGCAGCACGAGCACGAAGCCGAACGTCCACGCCAAGCGCCAGACCTCGCCTACCGTGTAAACGAGAGGTGACGACGTCGTCGGCGGTTGCATCAGGTGGCCGGCCGTCCACCAGAGCCCGAGGAACAGCAAAAGAGCACCGACCCGGTTCTCGGGTCGGCGGTCCCAAGCAACGAAGCCGCTCGCCACGAACGACCACGCAACGAGGACGGTCAGAACCGCGATCCCGTCGAGAGCCGCCAGGCCGCCGCCTCTCACAACGGGGAGGACGATCAGCGGCGCCGTCACGATTCCGATCAGACAAAGTGCCACCCGCAACCAGTGGCTCGAGAGGCCCACGCCGAGCAGTCGAGACAGGACGTGCCCACGAGAGTCGTCTCTCAGCCGAGGAACCTCGAAAGCCTCCAAGGGCTCTCCTTTCCGGAAGGTTGCGTCTGCGGTCGAGGATACGCCCCCGCCCGCCCGAGTTCCAACGCCCGAACGACGACGACGATTCGTGATCGGCGCGGATTGCCAGCACGCGGCGGGGACCATTGCTACCCCTATGCAAGAGCTGGAGCGACGGGTCAGAGACGACCGCGAGAGGTCGTCGAGGTCTAGCCGCTCGACGCGAATGGCGGGCCGTCCGGTCCGAGATCATCTCTCTGAATCTGATCGGCAAGCTCGCGTGCCCACGCTGCGTAATCGATTCGCATCGAGTGGCCGGCAAAGTCGATCTCTTTGCGGATCGCCTCGATCAACGCGACATCTAGTAGTTCATGTTGCACGCCCGCGCCCTCACCGCAGACGACGCTCCAGCCATCCTGTTGGCGAATCACGACGAGCCGCAGGCCGTCAGGCGTGAAGGTGGTCCACTGCACACACTTTCTCCCAGCGGTTTTGATGATTGACCAGTCAGTCAGGATTCAAACCACTGGGAGGGCAGCCGTACACTGCCCAGGGCTCCCTCGATCACGCTCCCTGGCTCTCGCGAGGGGCGGCGAGTTGCGGGCGTTCGCCGCAGGACTCGCCCCTTGGGCGTTCTCCCACAACACAAGAACCTTGGCATCACCGCGTCTTGAGTTCATGCGGAGTCCGGGCCTGCTCGTGCTCGAAGACAACGGCTCCCTGTGCGGGGAGAGACGGCCGACTCGGGCTCCTTGTCTAGTTTTCCGAGACGGTTCGCCCGTCCACCTCGATCGGCACGATTAGTGTCTCGCGACGTAGGCGAGGAGGAGCAGCGCGAGCGGTAGAGCTAATAAGGCCAGTCGCGCAATCCGATAGCGCAGGCGTCGGCTCCGTCGCACTCGAACTCGGTAGTGCCTCAGGGTGGATGCGGGCATGTCCTTCGCACAAGGTAGCTGGGATAAAACGCAGTGGTGGTGCGGGCGGCGAGAACAGCTTTGAGAGCCGCTGGCGAACGTCCATCCAGCACGCCCCATCCGCCGAAAAGGCTGGTCGATCCGAGCCGTTCGATGGTGGTTCGCGTGGTTATCTCGCAGATGCTTTGATTGCCGTCGGTGGTGTTACGGCGCCACCGGCGGCACCAGAAAACCCCGAAAGGGTCATAGGATTCTGCAGCTCGTGGTGGAAGGCTCTGGTGGGCCCAGGGACTTCGGTGGTGCCCAGCCCCCCTCCCCATGGGCGGGCAGCTGAATCGCGGCGCAGGCCGTAAGCGCCGCGCCCTGGGCCACAGCAACCGACAACGCGCCACGCGGTTTGCCGTGCGGCAAGACTCGGTGACCGGCGGGAGACGATCCTCGCCACCTACGCGCACCTGCTCCCGAGCTCCGACGAGCGAGCCGCGGCAGGCATGGCGAAGCTCCTGACGGCCGCTCGTTAGCACGTCGTTGGCAAATGCGCCGCGAACCCGCATGGCTGCGCGGGCGTTGCTATATCTCGCGGTTATGCCTGAGCGCCAGATCGTCGCGATGGGCGGCTACCCGGACGACGCACTGCTCGACTACGTCCTCGGTCTCGCGCCCGGCCGGCGCCTGCTCTGCGTCCCAACGGCCGCCCGCGAGGACCCCGCGTCGACGCTGACCTTGTACGAGCGCTTCTGGCACCGCGCCGAGATGACGCACGTGCACTTCTTTCCCTGGCCACCGCAGGACCTACTGCGACTTGCGCTCGATAACGACGTGATCCTCGTCGGCGGCGGCAACACGGCCAACGCACTGGCGGTCTGGCGCACGCATGGCTTCGACCTGATCCTGCGAGAGGCCTGGGAGCAGGGCATCCTCCTGACCGGCTGGAGCGCCGGGATGATCTGCTGGTTCGAGCAGGCCGTCACCGACTCGTTCGGCCCGGATCTCGCCACGCTCGACTGCCTCGGTTTCCTCGAGGGCAGCGCGTGCCCGCACTACGACGGCGAAGCGCAACGACGGCCCGTCTACACTCGGCTCGTCCGAGAGGGGCTGGCGCCGGGCATCGCAGCGGACGACGACGTCGCGCTGCACTACCTCGGACCGGAGCTACGCGAGGTCGTGACCTCGCGAGAGGGTGCAACCGCCTATCGGGTCGAGCCTGCAGGAGAGACGCCCCTCGAGGCCCGACTGCTGATCTGACGTCAGTCGGCGCCGCGCCGGCGGCGGGCACGAAACTCCGCGAGCCAGGCGAGCCAGCGGAGGCCCAACCAGATCGGCGTGAGGAGGACGTAGAAGAGAACGACCGCAACGGCGAGGAAGCCCCACCAGATGGCCCAGCGCCACCAGGGCACGGGTGGTTTCGGCTTCACCTCAGGCTCTCGGCCTGGACTTGCGCCTTCCGGCCTTCGACGGTACGCAGGATGCGCTGCGCCGTCTCCTCGATCGAGAGCTCGGAGATGTCGATGACGGGACAGCCGAGCCGCCGCTGCACGGCCGTCGCCTCTTCGAGCTCGTCGTAGATCTCGGTCAGCTCCGCGTAACGGCGGTTGTTCGCTCCCAGGTTTCGCACTCGAGCCCGCCTGATCTCGGCGAGCCGGTCGGCATGGATCGTCAGCCCGACGATCTTCGCCGGATCCAGCTCGTACAGCTCCTTCGGAGGCTCGATCCCCTTCACGATCGGCACATTCGCGACCTTGTGGCCGAGATAGCCGAGGTAGATCGAGAGTGGCGTCTTCGAGGTGCGCGAGACGCCGACGAGCACGATGTCCGCCTCGTCGAGCCCGGCCCCCACTCCGTCGTCGTACTTCACGGCGAACTCCATCGCCTCGATTCGCCTGAAGTAGGCGGGGTTCAGAGGAGCGCGCGAGCCCGGCGTCATGCGCGCCGCGTGGCCGGAGACACGCGCGACCGCGTCGATCGGGTGGCCCAGCAGGTCGCAGTAGTGCACGCGCGCGCGACGGCAGAGGCGGCGCATGGCATCCCGCAGCTCCGGGTCGACGAGTGTGTAGATGACGACGGCGGCATGGCCGCGGGCGCTGCGCACGGCTCGGTCGAGGTCGTCGACCGTCTCCGCCCGGCTGTGGCGCACCTCCTCGAACTCCTGTTCCGGAAACTGTGCCTCGAGCGCCAGAACGAGGCGCGCCGCGGTTTCCCCGGTGGAGTCGGAGACGATGTGGAGCTCCACTGGTTGCGCCATCGGCCAGAGGCTAGTGGCTGGGGCGCCCCATGTCTCCAGGCTCCTCTTCAAAAAGGCTTAACGCACTTCTGAGCCTATTCTTAGGAGAAACGGGAACCGTGGTGACATGCGTCTCCGCCACGTGTTGATCGTCCTTGCCTCGCTCGCCGCGCTGCTCGTCGTCTCCGAGCCGGCTTCGGCACAAACGAGCTGCGGCACGCGGCTGCTCAGGGACTGGAGCGACGGCCGGATCGACGGCGTGTATCCCGTTCGCTGTTACCGCCTCGCACTGGCGAACATGCCCGAAGACGTCCGGATCTACTCGACCGCGGAGAGCGACATCAAACGCGCCCTCCAGGCAAAGGTCAGGGCGATTCCCGCGAAGTCAACGGCCGTCAAGTTCGCCGCCCCGGCGTCCAGCAAGCAGGACCGCGGCGTATCGCTCTGGCTCGTCGTCGGGATCACGGCCGGCGTCCTTGCAGCGGGCTCGCTCGTCGCGCTCGTTCGCTAGGCGTAGGCCTCGGATAACGTCCCCGCCCATGGCCGAGGCCATCGTGACGATGGACAAGATCGTCTCGCTCGCGAGGCGGCGCGGTTTCGTGTTCCCGTCCTCCGAGATCTACGGCGGCCTTGGCTCGACCTACGACTACGGCCACTACGGCGTCCTCTTGAAGAACAACATTCGCTCGAGGTGGTTCGAGGCGATGGTGCAGGACCGCGACGACATCGTTGCGATCGACTCTGCAGTCATCCTCCACCCTCGAGTCTGGGAGGCGTCGGGACACGTGGGCGGCTTCACCGATCCGCTGATCGATTGCAGGACGTGCAAACTCCGGTTCCGCGCCGACAAGCTCGAGGACGCGAACTGTGGCCGCAAGCCGAGCAAGCGCCCGGGCGAGACGCCCGAGTGCGACCTGACCGAGCCGCGGCAGTTCAACCTCATGTTCGAGACGACCGTCGGTGCATTGCAGGAGGAGGGCTCGCGCGCCTTCCTGCGACCCGAGACGGCACAGGGGATCTTCATCAACTTCAAGAACGTGCTCCAGCTCGCACGGCGTCGACCGCCGTTCGGCATCGCCCAGATCGGCAAGTCGTTCCGCAACGAAATCACGCCCGGCAACTTCCTCTTCCGAGTGCGCGAGTTCGAGCAGATGGAGATGGAGTACTTCGTCCCGCCAGGCGAGGCCGAGCAGTGGTACCGCTACTGGATCGATGAGCGCCTCAACTGGTACCTCCGCTACGGGCTGCGCCGGAGCAGGCTGCGGGTGCGCGAGCACGGGCCGGAAGAGCGCTCCCACTACTCCCGGGGAACGAGCGACATCGAGTACGAGTATCCGATCGGCTGGTCCGAGCTGGAAGGCGTGGCGAATCGGGGCGATTTCGACCTGACCCAGCACGCGCAGCATTCGGCGACGAAGCTCGAGTATGTCGCCCCGGACGGCGAGCGCTACATCCCCCACGTGATCGAGCCGGCGGTCAGCATCGAGCGCATCGTGGTGGCGCTGCTCGTCGATGCGTACGACGAGGAGGTCGTCGGCGAGCGCGAGCGTACCGTGCTGCGCCTGCATCCCGAGATGGCCCCGGTCACCGCGGCCGTCCTCCCGCTGGTCGGCAAGAGCGACGAGATGGTGTCGAAGGCACGCGGCCTCTACGAGGACCTGCGGCGGCGCCACAGCGTCGAATACGACGACAACGGCGCGATCGGCCGGCGCTATCGCCGCCAGGACGAGATCGGCACGCCGTGGGCCTTCACCGTCGACGAGCAGACCCTCGTTGATGACACGGTGACCGTGCGCGATCGGGATTCGCTCGAGCAGGAGCGGTTGCCGATCGGGGCAGTCCGCGACTGGCTCGACGACGCACGCGAACGGGAGTGGACGAAGAACGGAGACGGCTAGGTTTAAGCGCTGCGCAACGAGCGCAGCCGGAAGTTCCCGAAGTACTCGTAGGCGGAGGTGATCACCGCGAGCGCATCACGGGCCGACCGTTCGGCGAGGCCGACCTCGTAGGCCTCCGCCAGCGGGCGGGCGAGCAATCCCTCGATGCCCGCGATCCCGGCCGGCGAGAGGGCGAGCGCGCCGTCCGCGCAGGCGCGGCATACCGCGCCACCCGCCTTCGGGGAGTAGCCGACGAGCGCCTCGGCCTCCGCGCCGCATTCTGCGCAGCTCGTCAGATGCGGCAGGTAACCGGACAGCCAGAGGAGCTTGAGCTGGAACGACAGAGCGAGCGGGTCGAGGGCCGGGCGCGCCGCGACCGGGGCGAGATCGTCGAGGAGATCGAGAAACCGTGTCAGCGCCTGGAACGCGCGCGGGTTCGCCTCCTGCTCGGTGAAGAGGCGGAGCATCGTTTCCGCGCCGAGCAGCCCGACCCCGAGCCGGTACTGCTCCTCGCGCGTCTCGCGATGCGAGCGAATCAGCTCGACTCCCGTGACGGTCTGCAGCTCGCCCGAGCCCTGGTGCAGCATCAGCTCGGCGTGCGACAGCGGCTCGAGCCGCGCGCCGAAGCGGGACTTCGTCTTCCGGATCCCCTTGGCCACGGCGCCGATGCGTCCACGCTCGAGCGTGTAGAGGTGCAACACCCGGTCCGCCTCGCCGAATCGGAAGGAGCGCAGCACGACCGCTTCGGTCTTGTACGCGCGCCCGGCCATGGCTCTGCCAGTCTAGTCCTGAGGGTGGAAGGAACCTTTTCCGCGGATTCCCGCGTTTAGGACCCAGATGGCGCGGATCCAGGTCTACACCACTCGGTGGTGCGGCTACTGCGTCCGTGCCAAGGCCCTCCTCGAGGCGAGGGGCCACGAGTACGAGGAGTTGGCCCTCGACGACGATCCCGCGTTCCGGCAGAAGCTCTTCGAGCTGACCGGCGGCTGGACCGTGCCGCAGATCCTGATCGACGGCTCGCCGATCGGCGGCTACGCCGAGCTCTGGCGGCTCGACCGCGACGGGCGGCTGGAGGAGCTGGCGGCGTAGCCCGCGAGCCGCTGACACGCCGGGCAGTACCACGTACCGCGCCCGCCGGCCCGAATCTTGTCGATGGGGGTGCCGCAACGATGACAGGGCTCTCCGGCTCGGCCGTACACGTGGAAGCGGTCCTGCATGCTCCCGGGGCTGCCGTCGGGCGTCGAGTAGTCGCGGAGGCTCGCCCCCTGGCGTGTGACTCCGGCCCTGAGCGCAGCCTTGACGCCCCGGGTCAATCTCGCGAGCTCGTCCGCGTCGAGCGACTCGGCGGGACGCAGTGGATGGATTGCCGCGCGCCAGAGAGCCTCGTCGACATAGATGTTGCCGAGCCCTGCGACCGTCCGCTGGTCGAGCAGCGCCGCCTTCACGGGAGCGCGACGGCCTTGCAGCCGCTGCGCCAGCCGGCGGGCCGTGAAGCCGCGCTCCAGAGGCTCGACCCCCAGCTTCTGCGCGAGGTACGGCTCGAGCTCGCCCGGCTCGAGCAAGAGCCACGTGCCGAAGCGTCGGACATCGCGGTAGGCGACATCCGACCCGTCGTCTAGATTGACAACAGCCCGTCGATGACGATCGTCGTGCAGAGCGCCGCCTGGCGCATGGCGCAGGCTTCCCGTCATCCGGAGGTGAATCAGGAGAGCACGACCCGACTCGAACCGGACAATCAGATACTTGCCGCGGCGCTGCAGGGCGCTCACGCGTTCGCCCTCGAGCTCCGCAGCCACGGCCCGAGGCTCGAACGGCCTCACAAGGCGTGGGTCCTCGATCTCGACACGGTCGAACCTCCGCCCGATCAGCTGCGGTTCGAGCTTGAGCCGAATCGTCTCGACCTCGGGCAGCTCGGGCATCTCAGGCGATCGTCTCGAGCACGATCGGGCGCGACGACGGAGCGTCCGCGCCCAGCTCGTAGGCGCCGAGCACCTCTGCGCACGCCTGGTCCGCCGACTCGCCTGTGCGCGCGTGGACCTCGGCGAGGACGTCGCCCGCAACCACCGAGTCGCCGCGCTTCCTCAGACAGCGGACGCCGACGGCATGGTCGATGCTCTGGTCCTTCGTCTGCCGCCCGGCACCGAGCCGGAGCGCCGTCATGCCGACGTCGACCGCACCGATGGCACGGACGAAGCCGGCTCCTTCTGCGACGACCTGCCGCACCACGGGTGCGACAGGAAGCGACTGCTCGGCGGCGTCGCCGCCCTGCGCAGTGATCCATTGCTCGTACTTGTCGAGCGCCGACCCGTCCTCGATCGCCGCCGCGGCTCGTTCGCGACCGCTCGGCTCGTCGATGCCGAGGTCGGAGAGCGCGAGCAGGTGCGCGCACGCGGCGAGCACGAGCTCGGTGAAGTCAGCCGGGCCCTCGCCACGAAGGGTGGCGATCGTCTCGCGAATCTCGAGCGCGTTCCCGACCGCCTGACCGAGAGGCTGATCCATGTCGGTAAGCACACACACCACCTCGCGATCGGCGTGCCGGCCGAGCTCGCGCATCATCTGGGCGAGCTCACGCGCAGCCTCGATCGTCTTCATGAACGCCCCGTCGCCGACCTTGACGTCGAGCACGATCGCGTCCGCGCCTGCGGCGATCTTCTTCGACATGATGCTCGCCGCGATCAACGAGACGTTGTCGACGGTTGCCGTGACGTCGCGGAGGCCGTAGAGGAGCTTGTCGGCCGGCACGAGGTCGGCAGTCTGGCCGATGATCGCAAGTCCGACCTCGCGCACCTGCCCCAGGAACTCCGCGTTCGTCAGCTCGACCCGGAACCCCGGAATCGACTCGAGCTTGTCCAGCGTCCCGCCGGTGTGCCCGAGCCCGCGCCCGCTCATCTTCCCGAAGGGAACGCCGCACGCCGCGACGATCGGACCGACCGCGAGAGACGTCTTGTCCCCCACCCCGCCCGTCGAGTGCTTGTCGACGACCTTCCGGCCGAGCGCGCGACCGAGCTCGATCGTCTCGCCGCTTCGAATCATCGCGTCCATGAGCGCGAACGTCTCGGCGCCGTTCAGCCCCCGGAAGTAGACGGCCATACAGAACGCGGCCATCTGGTAGTCCGGGACGTCACCGCGCGCGTATGCGAGCAGGAGCTCCCCGAGCTCGTCGCGAGTGAGTCGCTCGCCGTCACGCTTGCGACGGATCAGCTCGGCAGCGTGGACCACGTGGTCGAAATCAGCGCTCGACGATCGGCTGGCCCGAAATGCCGCGCGAAGGTGATTTCCCGCCGAGCCACGCGTTCACGGTTGCGCCGACGTCCGCGAACTCTCCTTCGTGAATCCGGCCGGCGGCGTTCTTCCCTTCGACGTAGGCGAGCAGCATCGCGTGCTCGCGAGAGTGATCGGTGGACGGAGTCGTCGGGTCACAACCATGATCGGACGTGAGGATCAACAGATCCTGAGGGCGAAGCGCGTCGAGCAGGTCGGGCAGGCGCCGGTCGAAGTCCTGCAAGCAGCGATGGAAGTTCTCGGGATCGTTGCGGTGGCCCCACAGCATGTCCGTCTCGACCAGGTTCGTGAAGATGAGCCCCTGCTCGAGCTCACGGAGGAGCTTCTCCGTCTGCGTGATGCCATCGACGTTCGACTTCGTCGGATGAGATTCGTCGATGTCCTGGCCGGCGAAGATGTCGCCGATCTTCCCGACGCCGTGCACCTTCGCGCCCGTGTCCCGCACGAGCGTGAGGTAGTTCGGACGCCGGGGCTCGAGCGAGAAGTCATGGCGGTTCGCAGTGCGCTCGTAGTTCCCCGGCTCGCCGGTGAACGGCCGAGCGATTACGCGTCCGACGGCGTGCTTTCCCGTGAGGATCTCCCTCGCGGTACCGGAGGCCTCGTACAGCTCCTCGAGCGGAATCGTGTCCTCGTGCGCAGCGATCTGGAAGACCGAGTCGGCCGACGTGTAGACGATCCACTTGCCGGTCCGCTGATGCGCCTCGCCGAGCTCCTGGATGATCTCCGTCCCGGAAGCCGGCTTGTTGCCGAGCACGCCTCGACCCGTACGGTGCATGAACGGATCGATCACGTCATGCGGAAAGCCGTGCGGGTAGGTCGGCATGGGTTGAGGCGTGACGACCCCCATCAACTCCCAGTGTCCGGTCGTCGTGTCCTTGCCCTTCGAGTGCTCGACGAGTCGTCCCGCGACGGCAGGCGCCCCCACCTGAGGAGGGCAACCGTCGAGCGGCTCGACGTTGCCCAAGCCGAGTGCCTCGAGATTGGGCAGGTCGAGGCCTCGAACCGCGCGGGCGACGTTCCCGAGCGTGTCCGACCCCTCGTCGCCGTACTCCGCGGCGTCCGGGAGCTCTCCGGCACCCACGGCGTCGAGCACGATGATGCATGCCCTCGGCATCCAGCTATTCTAGGTCGGTCGTGATGGACGCCCTGGGGATCCTCGGCATGCTCTTCTTCTGCGCCTGCGTGATCGCGCTGGCGGCCGGGATCACGTGGCTCGTCGTGCGGTACTCACCGACGAAGCGCCCCGGCTAGCGCTAGACCGCCGATAGGGGCAGCACATCCTCCAGCGGCTGGTAGTCGAGCCCGTGCGCGTCCGCGACCGCCTCGTACGTCACCTTTCCGTCGACCACGTCGACGCCGCGCGCCAGCTCCGGGTCGCGAGCGACGGCCTCGGCGAAGCCGAAGTCCGCGATTGCCTCGACGTAGGGCAGGGTCGCGTTCGTCAGCGCCTTCGTCGAGGTGATCGGGACGGCGCCGGGCATGTTCGCGACGCAGTAGTGCGTGACACCCTCCACGGTGTACACCGGCTCGCTGTGTGTCGTCGGACGAGACGTCTCGGCGCAGCCGCCCTGGTCGATCGCGACGTCGGCGAGCACGGATCCGTCCTTCATCCCCGCGACCATGTCGCGCGTCAGCAGCTTCGGTGCCACTGCGCCTGGGATCAGGACCGCGCCGATGACCACGTCTGCGTCGCGAACCGATTCTTCGATCTGGAGGCTGGACGACATGACGAGGCTCACGCGCCCGGATAGCACCTCCTCGAGATGCCGCATGCGGTCGATCGAGCGCTCGAGGATCGTCACGTTCGCGCCCAGCCCGATCGCGATCACTGCGGCGTTGTAACCCACCATGCCGCCCCCGATCACGACGACACGGCCAGGTGCGACTCCGGGCACGCCGCCGAGCAGCAGGCCCCGCCCGCCGAGCGGCCTCTCCAGGAAGTACGCGCCGGCCTGAGCGGCGAGCCGTCCGGCGATCTCGCTCATCGGCGCGAGCAAGGGCAAGGCGCCGGAGTCGGTCTCCACGGTTTCGTACGCGACGGCGGTGATCCCGCTCTCGAGGAGCGCGCGGGTCAGCGGCTCGTCGGCGGCGATGTGCAGGTACGTGAAGAGGACGAGTCCTTCACGCAGCCGCTCGTACTCGGCGGGGATCGGCTCCTTCACCTTCAGCAGCAGCTCGGCCTCCGCCCAGACGTCGTCGACGGCGCCGATCCGCGCTCCTGCCGCCTCGTACGCCGCGTCGGTGAACGCGCTCCCCTCGCCGGCACCAGTCTCGACGATGACGTCATGACCCCGCTGCCCGAGTTCACGCGCGCCCGCAGGCGTGAGCGCGACGCGGTACTCGTCCGCCTTGATCTCCCTTGCAACACCGATCTTCACGGCGCGTCACCCTACCTTGTGGACAGATCGGCACGCCTTCGACGCTACTTCGAGACGGACGTGTCGGCGTTTCGCGGGTAACGTCGACCACGAGGGAGAGCGGGTGGCACCCCCGCCCGGTGGGTGGGGGCGTGGGAGGGCGCTCAGCACGGCGCAGGTCCGCCCGGGTCGTGGAGAAACGTGAGCAGGCCGACGAGTGTCTTCGCGTCTTCGATCTCGCGCAGGCGCGACTCGAGGTCCGCCTTTGGCCAGCGCACCAGCTCGAGCTGCTCGTCGTCTTCCGGGCGCGAGGGCCCGGGTTCCACGCCTTCGGCGAAGAAGAGGTGCATCAGCTCGCGGCAGAAACCGGGCGTCGTATAGAAGACCGCACGCTCGCGCCAGCTGCCTCCCGTCAGGCCCGTCTCTTCCTCCAGCTCGCGGCGCGCACAGTCGAGCGGCGACTCGCCATCCTCGAGCGTCCCGGCAGGCAGCTCGAGGAGCTCCTTGCGCGCCGCCTCGCGTCGCTGGCGTACGAGCGTCAGCATCCCATCCCGGTCGACCGCGACGACCGCAACCGCACCCGGATGCTCGACGATCTCACGCTCGTATTTCCCCCAGCGCTCGAGCGTCACGTCCACGAGCTTTCCGTCGTAGACGACCCGTGATTCATCCGGCTTCATGCGGCGAACCGTTCCACAAGCCGACGCTCTTCGTCGCCGAACCACGGCGGTGATCCCGCAGCGGCGTTCGTGCGCGCGTGTTCGGGATCTCCCGTTGCCGGCACGACGGCGTCCACGCGCTCGTCGGACAGTGCCCATTTCAGCAGCGCCTGCGCCCAGGTTTCCACTCCCAGCTGTTCCAGTACGTCCGCCGGCACGGACCGGCCGAGGAGCGCCCCTTCGGCGAACGGCCGCATCACGATCACCGCGACGCCGAGCTCCGCGGCAAGCGTTAAGAGCTCCCGTTCGCATCCTCGCTCGCGCGGATTGAGCGGAATCTGAACCGTGTCGAAGCGACGGGTGTTCAGGGCTCTCGCGAGCTCGTCGAACGCGCTCGGGGAATAGTGCGTGACGCCGAGGCGGTCGATTCGGCCGGCCGCGCGCTCGGCCTCCAGCCAGGGAAGGTGATCCTGCCAGGCCACCAGGTTGTGGATCTGCTCGATCTCGACGCGGCCGAACCACTCGACCTGGCGGCGATACTGCTCGCGGCCCTCTTCGGGACTCCTTGCCCAGATCTTCGTGGCGACGACGGCGTCGTCGCGACGCCCCTCGAGCGCCATGGCCAGGGCGCCCTCGGCGCCGCTGTACATCGGCGACGAGTCGAGCAGACGAGAACCCGTCTCGAACGCAGCCTCGACCACGACGCGCGCCTGCGGCACGTTGCCGCCAAACGTGTTCCACGTGCCGAGCCCGACGATGGGCCCGAGACGCCGCTCTTCCATCAACCGATGCGGGCGGCTGCCGCGCGGCCCGCGGCAAACGCGGCGGCGAAGAAGAGCGGATCGTTGACGGCGCCGCGACCCATGTGCGAAAGGGGAAGCCCGGCGCAGGCCTCTGCCCACCCGCTGACCTCGACCTCCTCGCGCGGTTCGAGCCAGGTCGGCACCTCCCAACCTGCCGGCCAAGGCACGACGACCTCTCCGAGGCAGAGCTCGAGCACGGCACGCGTGTGGTGCGACACGCCACGATGGCGCTCGCGCGGATCCGCCTGTGATGCCCGCACGGCGACGATCGGCACACCCCCGAGCGCCGACGCGGCGTTCGCAGCCTCTGCAGCCGCAACGCCTCCGTGACCGAACCGCGAACCGGTGCCGACGATGCCGGGACCGATCGCGCACACGAACGCGTCGAAGCGCTCGGCGGCCGCCCAGAGCAGCGCCGACTCCACCGACACGCAGGCGACGTCGCCATCGACGCACGCACCCACCGCGACCGTGGTCGTGACGTGGCCACGGTCAACGAGTGCGCGTACGGCATCGGAGAGGGAAAGCGGGAGCGCCCCGCCCGGAACCTGGACGTACGCGAGCCGCCGCCCTGTCCCGATCCCCGCGCAGACCGGCACGACCTGGCTGTGAAGAGAGCAGCACACCACGGGCAGGCCGGCGAGCGTCTCAGCCAGGACACCGTCCTCCTCCGCATGCCGTACGGCAACCTGGCCCGGCGCGTAGGGGAGCTTCATCACGTGAGCTCCCCGCTCAGCCGGAAGGTCGAGGCCACGGGTCAGATTGGCGTAGAGGACGTCGAAGCCGCCGGAGCCCAGCTCGAGCTGACGCGCCTGGACGTTGACGAGCACCTCGTCACCCAGCGCTACCGGCCCCGTCAGCCGCGGATAGGCGACGCAGGGCTCGCCGTCCACCTCGATCCGTGCCAGCCCTTCGTCGCGCGAAAGGACAGCGGTGACGTTGCCGCGTCTAAGCGTCAGCATCGCGCGCGACATCCACCAGCGCAAGCGTGACCTCGACCATCCCCTCGAGGTCGTCGACCGTGATGCGCTCGTCAGGCGTGTGAATGTCCTGCATGCCGTTCGCCAGGTTGAGGCAGGCGAGCCCACGCTCGTTGAAGATGTTCGCGTCCGCCGCACCGCCGCTCAACCCATAGGAGGGCGTGTAGCCCGCGCGCTCGAGGGCCGCGTGCGCGATGCGGACGACCTGATCCTCGGTCTTGAAGCGATACCCCTTGTAGCTCTTCGAGACCTTCGTCTCGACCTCGCAATCCTCGAGACCGGCCGCAAAGGAAAAGGTGTCGAGCATCTCCTGGACGAGCTCGTCGAGCTTGCGCTCCTGGTGCGAGCGGGCCTCCGCGTCGAGCGCGCACCACTCCGGAATGATGTTGCCCGCAGTCCCGCCCTGGATGATCCCGACATTCGCCGTCGTGTCCTCGTCGACGCGGCCGAGCCGAAGGTCGGAGATCGCACGCGCGGCGGCCGCGATCGCCGACCGTCCCTCTTCCGGATACATGCCCGAGTGAGCCGGACGTCCATGGAAGCGGACCTGCATCGCCCGCGAGTACGGCGCGCCGAGGATCACGTCGCCGATCGGCGCGGCCTGGTCGTAGACGTAGCCGAGGCGGGCATGCAACCGCTCGTGCTCGAACGCCGCGGCACCCAGCAGACCGACCTCCTCCTTCGGCGTGAAGAGGAGCTCGATGCCGGCGTGCGGTCTGTTCTCGGCGAGGACGCGACGTGCGCCCTCGAGCATCGCGGCGACAGCAGACTTGTTGTCAGCGCCCAGGATCGTGCCGGCTGCGTTCCGGATCACGCCGTCGTCGTCGATCACGGGCTCGATCGCCGCAGTGGGCGGCACGGTGTCGAGATGAGCGCACAGAAAGATCGGAACGCCGCCGTTCGTCGGCTCGAGGCGGCAGTAGAGATTGCCGATGTTCGAGCCGACGGTCCCGCCCGCTCGATCCTCGTCGACCGTCAGTCCGAGGTCGCGGAGGTAGCGGATGACCGCATCCGCAACGGCCCGCTCGTCGCCCGGTGGGCTCGGCAGCGCCGCCAGCTCGGCAAAGAGACCGACGACCTCGGAAGCCATCGCGCGATCTTAGTGAGGGAAGGGCTAGGCGGAAGCGGCGGCGAGAGCCGAACGCTCCCGCGAACGCTCGAGCGCCGCGCCGACGAACTCGCGGAAGAGCGGTGCGGGCCTCGTCGGGCGGGACTTGAACTCCGGATGGAACTGGCTGGCGACGAACCAGGGATGGTCGGGCAGCTCGACGATCTCGACGAGCCTTCCCGCCTGGAAGGTGCCCGAGACGACGAGGCCGGCGTCGACGAGCGCGGGACGGTAGTGGTTGTTCACCTCGTAGCGGTGGCGGTGACGTTCGTGGACGACCGGCTCGCCGTACGCGTCGTGAGCCCTCGTGTCGTCGACGACCTCGACCGCCTGCGCGCCCAGTCGCATGGTGCCGCCGAGATCCTCGATCTCCTTCTGCTCCGGAAGCAGGTCGATCACCGGGTGAGGCGTTTCGGGATCCATCTCGGTCGAGTTCGCGCCCTCGAGACCGAGCACGTGACGGGAGAACTCCGAGACGGCGACGTGCATCCCCAGGCAGATGCCGAGGTACGGGATCTGCTGCTCCCGGGCGACCCGGCACGCCAGCAGCTTGCCCTCCCACCCGCGGGAGCCGAAGCCCCCGGGGACGAGCACGCCGTCGACCTCCTCCAGCAACCGGGTGGCCTCCTCGAGCGACATGCCTTCGGCGTCGACCCAGCGCACGTTCACCGTGCAACCGTGATGCGCGCCCGCGTGCTTGAGCGCCTCGTGCACGGACAGGTAGGCGTCCTGCAGCTTCACGTATTTGCCGACGAGCGCGATCTCGACAACGGCCTCGCTGCGCTGGATGCGCTCGGTCAGGTCGAACCATTCGCTCAGGTCCGCCTCGCCCGGCGGAAGATCGAGCTTCTCTGCGACCAGTCGGTCGAGTCCCTCCGCCTTGAGCCGCGAGGGGACCAGATACACGTCCGGGACGTCCGGGCTCGTCACGACCGCGCCGGACTCCACGTCGGCGAAGAGCGCGATCTTCTCGCGGATGTCCGGCGACAGCTCCTCGTGTGAGCGGCAGACGACGATGTCCGGGTGAATACCGATGCGGCGCAGCTCGTTCACGGAGTGCTGCGTCGGCTTCGTCTTCAGCTCGCCCGCCGCTTCCAGAAACGGCACGAGCGTGACGTGGAGATAGAGCACGTTCTCCTGTCCCACCTCACGCCGGAATTGCCGGATCGCCTCGAGGAACGGCAGCGACTCGATGTCTCCCACCGTCCCGCCGATCTCGCTGATCACGACGTCGGTCGGCGTCGATACGGCGCTCGCGCGAATGCGCGTCTTGATCTCGTTCGTGATGTGCGGGATCACCTGCACGGTTGCGCCGAGGAACTCGCCCTTGCGCTCCTTGCGCAGGACGGAATCCCAGATCGCGCCGGCGGTGTGGCTCGCGGCGCGCGTCAGGTTCTCGTCGATGAAGCGCTCGTAATGGCCGATGTCCAGGTCGGTCTCGGCCCCGTCCTCCGTGACGAAGACCTCGCCGTGCTGAAACGGGCTCATCGTCCCCGGGTCGACATTGAGATACGGGTCGAATTTCTGCGCCTGGACTTGCAGACCCCGGGCCTTGAGCAGACGGCCGAGCGAGCCCGCAACGATTCCCTTCCCGAGCGCCGACACGACGCCGCCCGTGACGAAGACGTACTTGGTCGGCGCCTTCGAGCTCACGCGCGGCCCAGTCGGTCGAGCCGACCGAGCGCGGGCGTGCGCTCGATCCACGCGCCGAGCGACGTTCGCTCTCCGAGGAAGGTGAGGCCTGCAAGGGCGCCGATCGCAACCCAACGCCCTCGTCCCGTGAAACGCCTCACGGAATTCAAGCCTAGCAGGGCTCCCAGCGCGTTCGACCCCGCATCTCCGAGCATCGCCATCTCGCGAAGATCGTAAGGAAGAAGCAGGACGGCGACGCCGACCGGAGCGCGGAGTGGAACCGCCGCCAGGAGGTACGCCTTGAGCGCACGCCCGGGGCGGGTGTCGAGCTGGTTGAGAGCGTTGGCGGCAAGACCGACGAGCAGGGCGCCGGAGACCCGCCGCGTCGCGATCAGCCCCACTGCCGGGATGCCGATCAGCTTCAGCATGCCGGTGGTGCGGCCGCCCCGCAGGTGCTCGCGGAACCCCCGTTCCGACCCGCTCCAGAGGTCGTCCGCGAATCCGAGCGCTGCAACAGCGGCAACCGCGGGGCCGTTCGTCACGCCGATCTTCCATCCCACGAGCGGGAGGCGCAGCCCGCGGAAGTTGATCCCGAGCGGGCCGCAGGCGTAAACGGTGTCGCGGAGCTGCCGACCCCGGTGGAGAAAGCCGGCGAGGTCGCGGCCCGTTGCGCGGTGCCGGAGCGCCAACTCCGTTTCCCGCACACGGAGCCCGGCGCGGGCGGCGTCGATCGTCATGCGCACTTCGCAGCCGAAGCCGGCAGCCACCGGGAAGCACCTCGCCCGCGCCGCGGCCGAGAGCGCCCGCTGGCCGGAGAGGGGTTCGCGTGGCTCGAAGCCGGCGAGCGCGCCGATCAGGCCGCGTGCGACGCGCTTCGTGACGCCGAAGCCACCGCCGAAGCGCTCGGCGAACGCGGCGACGTTGAGGTCGACGCCCTCCTCGAGCAGCGGCGAAAGCTCGCCGGACAGATCCGCGTCGCAGAGCAGGAGCGCTCCCGGCGGTGCTGCCCGCTCGGCCGCCGACAGCGCCTGGCCCTTGCCGCGACGAGGCAGACGCAGCACCACCGCGCCCGCGTCCTCCGCGAAGTCAGCCGTCCGGTCTCGCGAGCCGTCGTCCGCGACGATCACCTCCGCATCCGGAAACCCTCGGCGTAGCGCCTCGACGGTGTCGCCGATCACGGCTTCCTCGTCCCGGGCGGCGACGAGGATCGTCAGCGGCTCAGCCACCCGTCGTCGTCGTGACGACCGGGCTCACGCTCGGCAGCGGACCGTCGTGCGCGGTCGGCTTCACACCGAAGTCACCCCGCGTCATCGAATCGCTCAGCAGCGCGGCCAGGGCGAGCCTCCCCGCGCGCGTGTCGACGTCGTCGACGGTGGAGAGGCCGGCCTTCTGGAAAGCCTTCATGGCGGACGCGGGATCGTCGGTCCCTTCGACGCCGACGGCGGGAACCCCGATGTCGTTGAGGCCGGCGTACAGACCCTTGAGAAAGACGGCCGTCGCCCCGGTCTGGGGTGAGGTCGTCCGGACGACCACCACGCCGTCGGCCCGTTTCTTCAATCGTCCGGCCTTCTCCTCCACGATCAGGCTCTGGAGCGCATTCAGTAGCGGCGTTTCGCCGCCGCCCGCGAACTCCTGGCCGAGCGCGTGACCCAGCTGCTCCAGTTGCTTGGGACCCGAGAACGCCGCCAGGAAGGGTCGATTTGCGAGACGTCGCTGGAGCTTCGTCGGGTCGATCGGGACAGTCAGAGCCCGGACCCGGATCGGCTCGCCGGCATCGGCGTCGCCCAGCGCAGTCTTCACCGAGCTGAGGTTGCCGTCGGTCGAACCCACGAAGAGGATGGCGATCTTCTTTCCCTTGAGACGGTTCGCCATGACGAGCTTGTAGGCACGCTCGACGAATGCCCTGTCGGACGCACCGGACTGGGTGAGCGCGTCCACCTGCGCCTTGAACGCATCGCCCCGGCTCTCGGCACGGCGAATGTCCTCCTGGAGGCGATCACGCTCCGTATTGCCGAGCCCGTGTGATGCGAGCGCGACACCGACGAGGATGCCGATCACGAGCGCGAAGAAGACCGCGGCCAGAGAGGCGACGTGGTAACGGAAATCGAACACGAGAGGACGAGCCTAAGGCGGCGCTTGTCGACGCCGTTTCAGAGGAGGTGCGGGCTCCGCCCGCGCCTCCGACTTACGCGGCGCTTGTCGACGCCGGGTCAGAGGAGGTGCGGGCTCCGCCCGCGCCTCCGAATGAACCACCCGGTTGGAAGCGCTCCCTTCGTCTGATGCACTACTCATCGTCTCAGAGCTCTGCAGCAGTCTGGCACAGGGCATGGAGCCGGGTCAGCGCCCGCCGGGGCAACGCGCGGCTGAAGCCGGACAGCCACGGGGCCTCGACCAGCAGCGTCGCGAGCGTCCGGTCCGGGCCCTTTGCCTCGAGCCGCAGCTCGGCGTCGATGTGATCGCCGGTGAGCGTCCAGGCGAAGCGCTCGTGAGGTTGGACGCCACGCACGAGCAGCTTGCCGCTCGAGGTCGCTCGCCGGAAGAGGGTCGGTCGGTCGTGACCGCGAATCTCCCAGCGCGCGCCCTCCGCAACGCCGCGCCGGTCGGGCTGGACACCGGCGATGCCCGGCCACCAGTCGGGAAAATGATGCGGCTCGGCGATGAACGCCCAGACGTCCTCGCGCGACGCGAGGAGCAGGCGCGAGGCTGACGCGTGCGGCACGGCGCACGAAGACTAGTTTCAGCCGATGCCGAGCAGGTCGCGCAGGCGGAGCGCGAGGTACTCGATCAGGTGCCGTAACGCCGGGGAGACCGCGATCGCAACGGCGATCGCACCAAGGCCGGCGAGCGCGAAGAGGACGAGCGGCCAGATCCCGACCTGTCGTGTTGCAAGCCTCGACACGCCTTTTGCGTCGATGAGGATCTCGCCGACCTTGAGTCGGGTGATGAAGGTCGACGACATTCCGGCACGGTTTCGTTCGAGGAACTCGATCAGGTTGAAATGCGTGCCGACGGCGACGATCAGCTCCGAGCCCTTTTCGTAGGCGAGGAGCAGCGCGAGGTCTTCGCTGATCCCCGTCGCCGGAACGATCTCGTACGGGACGCCGAGCTCTCGCGCGCGCTCGGCTCCAGGTGCGAGGCCGTCGCGATAACCGTGAACGAGGAGATCCGCCCCGGACCGAAGCGCCTTGTCCGAGACCGAGTCCATGTCGCCGACGATCACGTCGGGCTTGTATCCCTCCTCGAGGAGGGCGTCCGCTCCCCCGTCGACCGCGATGAGCACCGGCTTGAAGACGCGGACGTACGGCTTGACCATCCGCAGGTCGCGCTTGTAGCCGGGCCCACGCGCGACCACGAGGGCGTGGCGATCGCGGAAGCTCGTCCGGAGCGGCGGGAAGGCGATCCCTTCCGCAAGGAGTCGTCCCTCCTCGCGGAGGTAGCGCATCGTGTTCTCGGCGAACGCCTCGAGAGCCTCCGTCACGCGGCCTCGCTGCTCGGCGAAGATCCGCTCGAGCTCTCGCTCTTCGAGGACGCGGCCGGCGGCGACACACGTGCCGTTGCGGTAGAGACCGGCGCCGCGGACGGTGAGGAGCTCTCCTTCGTGCACGTTCTCGAACAGGTCTTCTGCGGAAACGTCGATCAACCGCACCCCGCCGCGGACGAGCTGGAGCGGACCGGGGTTCGGGAAGCGCCCCGATTGTGAGGACGCGACGTTCACGACGACGCGTACGCCGGACTCGAGCAATGCTTCCGCGGACACGCGATCGAGGTCGGTGTGGTCGATGATCGCGATGTCCTCCGCGGACAGCCGCTTGACGAGGTCTTTCGTCCGGCGGTCGAGCTTGGCGTGGCCGGTCAACTCGACGAAGCTCATGGGCCGCTTTCCGGCCGATGGGCCTTCGAAGGGGCATCAGGGGAAACCGAGAGGTTTCTCCTTCGTTTCTCCTCAGCGTCCGCGGCGACCCCAGCGGGGCGGACGGTGAGGCGATCCCTGAAGAAGGGGGCGCGTGGGGGAAACATGGCTTCCCCCACGCGAGCGAACCCAAGGCGGGCGACGCTCATTCCCGGACGCTCGCGATGAACGCTCGCCCGCCTAGCATCCGCTGCAACTCTTCGCGGCGCTCGCTCTCATCGAGCAGGTCGATCCGCGTGTGCGTCGGATCGCCGGCGATCTTCTCCACGCGGAAGTGACGGTCGGCGACGCTCGCGATCTGAGGCAGATGCGTGATCGTGACGACCTGGGCACGCTCAGCCAGCCTACGCAACGTGTCCGCGACACGATGTGCAGTCTCCCCGCCAATGCCGGCGTCGATCTCATCGAAGACGATCGTCTCGCCGCCCGACACCGCCGCGATCGCGAGCGCGATTCGCGAGAGCTCCCCACCCGAGGCGGTTTCCGAGACAGGAGCCAGCGCGAGCCCGCGATTCGGCCGCGCCAGGAACGACACCTCGTCGAATCCCGTCGGGCCGGGCTCTCGCTCACGCAGCTCGGCGACGAATTCGCCCTCTCCCATGCCGACGCCGACGAGCTCGGCTGCAACCGCCTCGGCGAAACGAGGAGCGGCCTCGGTTCTGGCCGCCCGCAGCTCGTCGGCCAGGCGCCCGACCTTGCTCTCGGCAGCAGCAAGCGCTGCTGCCGCAGCCGCGGCGGGATCGAATCCTTCGTCGAGCGCCTCGAGCTCGGCCCGCGCCTCTGCAGCACGCGCGAGGAGCTCCTCGTAGGTCTGCGCCCGGAAACGGCGCTTGGCTTGCGCGATCCGCTCGAGCTCGGCTTCGACCTGCTCGAGCCGACCGGGCGAAGCCTCGAGCGTCAGGAGAAATCCACGCAACTCGCTGGCCGCCTCACGGAGACGCAGCTCCGCGTCGCGCAGCTCGTCGGCCGCGCGGGACAGCTCGGGCGCGAGCCGCTCGAGCGGGGCGACCGCGCGCTCCGCGGCTGCGACGAGGTCTGCCGCTCCTTCGCGTTCATCCGATGCGAGCGCTTCGGCAGCGGCCGTCGTCCCCTCCACCAGCTCCGTGATGTGGCGGAGACGCTCACGCTCGCCGCTGAGATCGGCTTCGTCCTCGGGATCGAAGCCGGCCGTGTCTTCGACGAGCGCCCGCAGCTCGGCCAGTCTGTCCTCTGCCGCCGACGCGCCGTCGTGCAGCTCGTCGAAGTGGCGGCGGGCGGCCGTCAGCTCGCGCCAGGCCAGGCGCGATTCGGCGCGGCGGCGGAGCTGCGCCTCGCCGCAGAACGAATCGAGGACGTCCAGCTGGTAGGAGGGCCGCGCGAGCCGGCGCTGTTCGAACTGACCGGACATGGCGATCAACCGTTCGCCGGCGGCAGCCAGATCCTCACGAGCAGTACCGCGCCCCCAGGCGTAGGCACGGGTCCGTCCGTCCGCGAACACGCGCCGGGCGACGACCAGTCCTTCCTCGCCCTCGGGCCTGAGCTCGGCGAGCGAGGCAAGCTCGTCTTCTTCGAGCAGCCGAGCGGGCAGATCGAGCTCCGCCTCCACGTAGGCCTCGGCGCCATCGGGCCCGATGAAGGCGGCATCCCCCTTCGCGCCGAGCAGCAGGCCGATGGCCTGGGCCAGGATCGTCTTGCCGGCACCGGTCTCGCCGGTGATCGCGTTGAGCCCGGGAGCCAGCGCAAGCTCCGCCTCGTGAATCAACACGAGATTCTCGATACGCAGGCGGCGAAGCATTGCTCGCCGGGATGGTAGGCGGCCCGGCAGGCGGCCACCACCGTCGAAAGAGCCGAGGCCCTGAAAGAGCGGGGAGCTACGAGCCGAACGTCTCGCGGTAGCGGCGGAAGAACGTCGCTTCCGGAAGGGTGGCGAGCGGACTTCGCGGGCCGGCGAGCCGGATGATGATCGGGGAGCCCCGGCCGACGTCCACGAGCGAATGACCGTCCACGAGCACGGTGACGTCGACGTCGGGCGTCTCGTTGCGAATCTCCAGATCGAGCCCACGCGGAACGACCATCGGTCGCGCGTGGAGTGAATGGGGCGCGATGAAGGTGATGACCATCGCATCGAGGCCGCGTGCGAGCACCGGCCCGCCGTTCGAGAGGTTGTAGGCCGTCGATCCCGAGGGACTCGCGCAGATCATCCCGTCGCACGGCTGCACACCCATGTCCTCGCCGCCGATCGCCCAGGCGAGCTCCACCATCCGCCCCTTGATCGAGCTCAGCGCGACGACGTCGTTGATCGCCGCCGCTCGCGAACCGTCCACCTCGACCTCGAGGGTCGTCAGGTGGACGACCCGGTAGTCCCCCGAGAAGATGCGCGCGAGGCCCGACTCGAGCTCGTTCGGCTGAATCGACGCGAGGAACCCGACCCGCCCGAAGTTGACACCGACGACGGGAATCTCCGTTCCCAGGAACCGCTGCAGCGCACGCAGCATCGTCCCGTCGCCCCCGAGCACGACTGCGATATCGGCATTCGTCAGGTCGTCCTCCGGCTCGCCGACCCCGTGCTTCGCGACCTCCTCGTCGGGCAGCAGCAGCTCGACGCCCGCCTCGCTGGCCACCTTGTTCAGACGTTCGAGTGCCGGCCCGATGGTCTGGGGCTTGCCGTGCGTGATGACCGCCGCGCGGCGGACGGCGCTAGACGACCGCTGCTGCGATTCGGTCGTCGATGTCGTCGGGGAGCTGCGGGCGCTCACGGTGAACGAGATGGAGGAACACTTCCCGGTTTCCTTTCGGCCCCGGTAGGCCAGAGTCTACGGCCCCGACTGTCTCGCCCCGCCAGGCGAGCGCGGCCTCGACGACCTCCCGCAGAACCCGTCTCCTCACTTCCACGTCCCGGACCACCCCGCCCCTTCTCACCTCTGCGCGGCCTGCCTCGAACTGTGGCTTGACGAGGACGATCGCTTCCCAGCCAGGTTTTGCCAGGGCAAGGACGGGAGGAAGTGCCAGTCGGACGCTGATGAACGACACGTCGCAGACGACGAGCTCCGGGCTGAAGGGCAGGCCGCGGAGCTCGCGCGCATTCGTCCGCTCCAGCACGGTGACGCGCGGATCAGAGCGCAGCCGCTCGTGCAGCTGGCCGTAGCCGACGTCGACCGCGGCAACCCGGGCCGCTCCTCTCTGCAACAGGACGTCGGTGAACCCGCCGGTCGACGCCCCGACGTCGACGGCATCCTTGCCTGCCGGATCGACCTGCAGGACGTCGAGCGCGTGCGCGAGCTTCTGTCCACCACGCGACACGTAGGGTGCCGGCGCCTCCACCTCGAGCTCGGCCGAGTCGTCGACCTGCATTCCCGGCTTCTCGTAGCCGCGCACGCGGCCGGCGAGGACGAGCGCCTGCGCCTGCGTACGCGTCTCCGCCAGGCCGCGCTCGACCAGGAGGACGTCGAGCCGCTTCCTCAACTGTCAGGAGGTCCGCGTTGCGAGCCCGTCGACGATGTCGACGAGCTTCGTCGTGTCGGCCGGAACCTCGGCGAGGCGGTCGCGTGCGCGAGTCGCCGCTTCGTCGGCCAGACGCCTGGCGCCGTCCTCGCCGTGGCTGAGCAGGTACCCGTCGGCGTCGAGAATGTCGTCGACGATCTGGAAGAGGAGACCCAACTCGTCTCCGAAGGCCCGCCAGGGAGACTGGTCACGCTCCGGGATGCCGGCCACCCAGAGGGCCACGCCCACCGAAGCCGAGAAGAGACAGCCGGTCTTGAGCTTGTGCAGCGTCACCTCGTCCGGCGTCGAGCCGGTGATGTCGAGGTACTGGCCGCCGATCATGCCCAGCGTCGCCTGTGCAAGCTCGCGCCCCACCTCGGGTGTCGGATACGAGAGCGCGAGCCTGAAGGCTTCGGCAAGCAGCGCGTCCCCGGCCAGGACCGCGGTCGCCTCGCCGTATTCCGCCCAGACGGAGGCACGACCACGACGCTCGGCGTCGTTGTCGAGCGCGGGCAGATCGTCGTGTACGAGCGAAAAGGCGTGCACGAGCTCGAGTGAGGCTGCAGCCGGCAGCGCCACCTCGGCGTCGACTCCCGCCGCTTCGGCGGTGGCGAGACAGATCACGGCCCGCACTCTCTTCCCGCCGGCCAGCGCGTAACGGACGGACGCGGCCTGCCCGTGAAGCTCCGGAGTCAGGGCCAGATCGCCCAGGTAGCTCTCGGCGAGGGCACGTAGCTCTTCAGGACTCCGCATCGACCTCCGCTTCTCGCTTGGCCTTTTGGAGCTCCTCCTCGATCGCCTTGCTCAGCTCGGCCAACTCGGTGAGGACGTCGAGCGCCTTCTCCGCGTCGTCAGCCTGCGAGAGCTGCTCCAACTCCGCGCGTGTCTGCTCGAGCCGCGCGAGGAGCTCTTCGGCGCGAGCGAGCGCTTCTTCCGAGCTCACGACACTCGCTCCCGCACGATTCGTCCCAGGATTCCGTTCACCAGGCGTGCAGCATCGTCGGTCGCGTAGCGCTTTGCCAGGGTAACCGCCTCGTTGATCGCAACCTCGTCCGGAACCTCCGCCCCGTCGAGCTCGTGCAGGGCGATCCGCAGGATGTTGCGTTCGATCGCGCCGAGGCGATCGGCCGTCCAGTCCTCGGCCGCTTCGGTGATCCGACGGTCGAGCGCAACGGCCTCCGCCGCAACCGCCTCCGCCGTCTCGCGGGCGAACGAGTCGACCTCGCCCTCGTAGAGGGACGCCAGAGGTTGACCGGTCACGTCCCACTGGTAGAGGAGGAAGAGCGCGGTTCTTCGTGACGCCCGCCGCCCGCTCATTCGACCTCCTCCACGGAAACGTCGATCCCTTCGACCTTCACCTTGCACATGGTCGTCAGCGCCTCTGCGACCCGTTCCTGCACACGGCGCGCCAGCTCCGGCAGCACGACGCCGTAGCGCGCCGCCAACTCGAGGCGGACGTGTGCGCCTTCGCGGCTGACCTCGATCTCCAGGCGGCGCCGCCCACGCCGGACGCGCGCGCCGTCGACTTCTTCGGCGGCCTGCATGACGAGAGTCGTAAGCACGGGCGCAGTGACGGTGATCGTTCCGCCGGGCTCGTCGAGGACGAAGCTCATTGGGCTGCCTCTGCCCAATGAGCGAGGGAAGGGGCGTGGGGGGAAACCGTGAGGTTTCCCCCTTCTTCCTCCTCCGCCCACGCGGCGATCGCAGCGGCGCGTGGACGGAGGCGATACCCAAAGAAGGGAGCTCGTGAGGGAAACATGGTTTCCCTCACGCGAGCGAGCCAAAGGCGAGCGAGGCTCATGCCGACCCCACCGCCGACAGCTCCGTCTCGTCGAGAAAACCGGTGGAGTAGTTACCGGAGCGGAACGAGTCACTGGCGACGATCTCCAGTGCAGCCTCGCGCGTCGTCGGAACGCCCCGGAGCTCGAGGTCGCCGAGTGCGCGCAGGCAGCGCTCGATCGACGTTGCCCGATCCTCGTCCCAGACGATCAGCTTGGCCATCAGAGAGTCGTAGTGCGGCGGGATCACCGCGCCCTCCTCGATGTGCGTGTCGAACCGCACACCCGCTCCGAGCGGCGGCCGGAAACGCTCGATCACTCCCGGTGCGGGCGCGAACCCTCGCGCCGGATCCTCGGCGTTCAGCCGGACCTCGATCGCATGGCCACGGCGGGCAGCGCGACCAGTCTGGTGCAGTTGCCGGCCGTCAGCGATGCGCAGTTGCTCCCGGACGAGGTCGACGCCGGTGACGAGCTCGGTCACCGGATGCTCTACCTGAAGGCGCGCGTTCAGCTCGATGAAGTAATAGGAACCGTCGGGCGCCAGCAGAAACTCGAAAGTCCCGGCGTTGAGGTACGCGATCGCGCGCGCCGCGCGCTCGACGTCGTCTTCCATCGCCTCGCGCGTCGCTTCGCCGACCGCCGGAGAAGGTGACTCTTCGATCAGCTTCTGATGTCGGCGCTGGATCGAGCACTCGCGCTCGCCGAGGGTGAGCACGCCGCCGTCCGCGTCGCACAGCACCTGGATCTCGACGTGCCGCGCCGGCACGACGAGCTTTTCGAGATAGAGGTTGCCGTCGCCGAACGCCGCCTCGGCTTCGGCGGCCGCGCGCGCGAACGCTTCGTCGAAGTCCTCGGCCCTCTCCACCAGGCGCATACCCTTGCCGCCGCCGCCGGCGGCCGCCTTCAGGAAGACCGGATATCCGAGGTCGGCCGCTGCGCTGCGCGCCTCCCCCGGTCCGACGACCTCGGTGCCGGGGACGAGCGGCACGCCGGCGGCGGCCAGCTCCCGCTTCGCCTCGACCTTGTCACCCATCCGCGCCATCACGTCGGCGTCGGGCCCGACGAACACGAGGTCGTTGTCCTCACACGCGTGGACGAAGTCCGGGTTCTCGGAGAGGAAGCCGTACCCGGGGTGAACGGCCTCGCAACCGGTGGTCTCTCCTGCCGCGATGACCGAGGCGATGTTGAGGTAGCTCTCGGCGGCCGAGGGCGGACCGATGCAGACTGCGCGATCGGCGATGCGCGTATGCAGCGCCCCGGCGTCGGCGGTGGAATAGACAGCGACCGCCTCGACACCGAGCTCGTGCAGGGCGCGGATGACCCGGACCGCGATCTCGCCGCGGTTGGCAACCAGAACACGCGTGAACATCGCTACAGGGCGTCCAGCGGCCGCGCTGCCACAGGCTCGAGCTCGAACAGCAGCTGCCCGAATTCGACCGGTTGTGCATTCTCGACGTGGATTGCGCGGACGATCCCTTCGACGTCGGCCTTCACCTCGTTCATCAGCTTCATCGCCTCGAGGATGCAGAGTGTCTGGCCCGGGCCGACCGGCTGACCTTCTTCCACGAACGGCGCCGCGCCGGGTTGCGGTGCGCGGTAAAAGGTGCCGACCATCGGTGCCTCTACGCGGACGATCCCGTTCGGCGAGGGGGCGACAGGTTCGAGTTCCGGCTCTTCCTCTGCTGCAAAGAGAGTCTCCGCGCTGGGAGGAATGAACTCGCGATCCTCCGTGCGGCGCACGGAGACGCGCATGCCTGCCTCCTCGATCGTGACCTCGCCGATCCCTGTCTCCTGCACGATGCGCACGAGCTCGCGGATCCGCTCCGCGCGCGCCTGGTCGACGCCGCCGGTCAGGAGCGCCTCGTCGCCGGTCGAGCGGCCGCGAATCGTGCGCAGGAGCGGCTCGGCCTCGTGGCCGAAGAGCCCCAGCAGGAGCAGCTCCTCTTCGCTCGACGCGAGCCCTTCCGCCTGCGCGCGAACCTCCTGCAAAGGCGGCGCCGTCGTGTCCTCGACCGAATCCGGGTCGGCAGTCAAGGCGACCGCGCGTGTCACATCCTTTTCGATCGGCACGGGCGGGGTCCCCAGGCGTCCCTCGACGAGGGCCCGCAATTCGTCCACGACCACCGAATAGCGGCTCGCCGAGAGCACGTTCAGCAGAGCCTGCGAGCCCAGAACCTGTCCGATCGGCGAGGCGAGCGGCGGCCAGCCGACCTCTGAGCGGATCAGGACGAGTTCGGCAATCGTCTCGTCGAGTCTGTCGCCTGCCCCTTGCGCCCGCAGGTTTGCGTTGAGGGCCGTCACGAGGCTCGCCGGCAGGTCATGCTGCGCGGCCCGCACGGCAATGCGGGGCGCGAGCGGCGTCACCGGTTCGTCGCCGATGTGCTCGTCGACGACGTCGGCAGCCTCCCAGAGCTTCGAGACGTCCACGTCGCAGTCGAGCCCGAGCCCCGCGAGTGCCTCTGCGAGAGCCTCACCAGACACACGGTGCAGAGTGAGCGCGATCGGGTAGACGGCGCACGCGATCAGGTCGGCGCCCGCACGCGCGGCCTCGAGCGCGGCTGCGAGCGCGTTGCCGCCAGATCCCTGGCAGTAGATACCGACCGGCAAACCGGTCTCCTCGCGGAGCGCCGTGACCAACTCGTGCGCTCGGTGTGGCTGTAGCGACCCGGTCGGATCGTGCAGGAGCACCCGAACGGCGCCGAGATTCGGGAGCTCGCTCGCCTGTGCCATCAGCGGATCGGTCTCGCCGGTCCGGCCCGGGCTGTAGACGAGCCCGGCTTCGAATTCGCCGCCTGCTCTCGCGACCGCGTCCGCCGCCTCCCGCAGGTTCGAGACGTCGTTGAGCGGATCGTGCAATCGGAAGACATCGATCCCGTTCTCGGCCGCGGAGGCGATGAACCTGCGGATGAAGTCGTTGTCGACCGGTCTCGACCCCACGAGCAGCCGACCGCGCAGCGCCAGGCCGAGCGGAGTCTCGACGTGGCCCTTCAAGGCGCGGATCCGCTCCCACGGGCTCTCGATCCCCCTGCGGACCGCACTGTCGAAGCAGCCTCCACCCGAGACCTCGAGATATGCGAAGCCGGCTCGGTCGAGGATCTCTGCGATCCTGAGTTGCTCGGAGGTAGGCAGCCGCCCCGCGAGAGGCTCCTGCCCGAGCAGGCGGACCGTCGTGTCGACAAGCGCCGGCATGCGGGGAGCCTAGCGCCGCGGCGGTAGGTTTTCCCCAGGATGGAGGTGCAAGAGCTGCGGCCGGGGTTGTGGCGCTGGACGGCGCCACATCCTCAATGGGAGCACGCGGAGCACTGGGGCCCAGAGGTCGGATCGGTCTATGCCGAGCTACCGGATGCGCTGGTCGTCATCGACCCGATCGTGCCGGCCGACGAGGACGAGCTTTTCTGGTCGGCGCTCGACCGCGACGTCGAGCGAGTGGCGCGTCCCGTCCAGGTGCTCCTGACCGTTCACTGGCACGAGCGCAGCGTTGCAGCCGTCCTCGATCGCTATCACGCAACGCTCTGGCGACCGGAGGAGAGAGGCGAGCTTCCCGGCGGTGTGCGGGCCGAGGTCGTGCACGGCAGCGACTGGGTCGAGGCGCTCTTCTACCTCGAGCCGCATCGCGCGCTCGTCGCCGGAGACCTCTTGATCGGAGCCGACGGGGGCATCGAGTTGCCGGTGCCCTGGTTCCCGAAAGCCGAGCAGGAATGGGCAGCGAGCACGCTCAGGCCCGAACTCCGCGCACGTCTCAGTGAGCTTCCGATCGAGCTCGTCGTCGTCTCGCACGGCGAGCCCGTACTCACCGAGGGCCGCGCCGCGCTCGACCGCGCGCTGTCTTAGGCGCGCGGCTCCTTCCGGTGCGTTGACGTCGCCCGGTTACAACGGGCGGCCCGTCGTCGACCGTCCCCAGCGTGTGTAAGAAGAGCGTAAGGGAACGAGGGTCGATAAAACCGTTGGGGCGCCAGCCTCGTTATTAGAGGTATGAGTACATACCGCGAACAACAACATGGGCGCGCTGGCTGGAGCCGGACGCGCTGGCTCATTCTTGGGGCAGTTCTTGTGGCAATCGCCGTGGCGGTCGTCCTCATCTTGGTGTACTCCGGCGGCGGCTCATCCGGCGGTGTCGGCTACTAGAAAGAGAGACCCGTGGCGAAGGCCCGCTCGGAGCGGGTCTTCGCCTTTGTCTACCCGGTCGTGCTCGCTCCTCTCGGTGATGCCGAATGGAGTACGACGACGGGATAGCGCTTAGCCGATGCCCATGTTCCTCGTGGTACGGCGGTTTCACGTCGCGATGCACGAGATGCCTGCCGTCAGTCGCCGCTCGAAGCAGATCGCGATCGAACGGTTCCCGGACATCACGTGGCATCACAGCCATGTTGTCGTCGACGATGCGGGCACGGTGAATACGTATTGCGTCTACGAGGCACCGAGTGAGGAGATCGTGCGGCAACACGCCGCTTCATATGGGGCCCATGACGTCGAGGCGGTCCATGAGATTGCTGGCGACGTCACACCGGACGACTTTCCCCTGAGCTAGGTTTGGCCCGCGTGCTCACGGATTGGTAGCCGAGGTCATCCCGGAGTAGTCGAGCACCCGCTCAGGAAGCCGAGGTGCGTCTAGGTGATCACGCTCTGCTGATGTAGCGCTTCTCGCGCGGGTCGACCTTGATGCGGTCGCCGGTGTTCACGAACAGCGGAACCTGCACGACGGCGCCGGTTTCCAACGTCGCCGGCTTGGTGACGTTCGAGACGGTGTCGCCCTTGACGCCGGGCTCGGTCTCCGACACGCCGAGCTCGACCGAGGCCGGCAGCTGCACCCCCGTGGGACTGCCGTTGACGAGCATCATCTGCACCGTGCTCGACGGCAGGAGGAATTCGAGCGCATCCTCAACCGTGCCACGCGGAAGCGACGTCTGTTCGTACGTGTCCCGGTCCATGAACACCACCTCGTCCCCGGCGTCGTAGAGGTACTGCATGTCCTTCGTCTCCGTACGCACCCGCGGAAACTTCTCGCCCGCCCGGAACGTCCTGTCGACGACCGCGCCCGTATCGAGACCCTTGAGCTTCGTGCGCACGAACGCTCCGCCCTTGCCGGGTTTGACGTGCTGGAACTCGACGATTCGCCAGAACGCGCCGTCGAGCTCGATGTGCATTCCGTTCTTGAACTGATTGGTGTTGACGGTCTCGGCCATTCCGGTGCTACAGGCTAGTCGACGACGATCAGGTCCTTGCGGAACCCCGTGTAGTTCTCGATCCCCCGCTCCGTGACGACCACGTCGTCCTCGATCCTGATACCGGCGCGGCCTTCGAGGTAGACGCCTGGCTCGACCGTGACCACGTTGCCTGCTTCGAGCGTGTCCGTCGACTCGGTGGACAGGCGGGGCGCTTCATGGACTTCGAGCCCCAGGCCGTGGCCCAGGCCGTGGCCGAACAGCCCGGCGAAGGGGCTCTCCTCGACGACGTGGCGTGCAGCGGCGTCCGCGTCGACTCCGCGCACGCCGGCCCCGACGGCCTCGAGCCCTGCCTGCTGGGCGGCCGTCACCACCGCGTACGCCTCGTACACGTCGTCGTCGAGCGGGCCTGTTGCGAACGTGCGCGTGTAATCCGATGCGTAGCCGCCGATCGTGCAGCCGGTGTCGACGATCACGGTCTCCCCGCGCCGGATCTCGCGATCGGTCGCGCGCCCGTGCGGCCTGGCCGAGTTGGGCCCGGACGCGACGATCGTCTCGAAGGCGACGCGCTCCGCACCCTCGTCGTGGAACAGCTGCTCGATCGTCCACGCGACGTCGCGCTCGGTGCGGCCGACGAAGCGTTCGTCCGCCAGCCGCTCGAAGACACGGTCAGTGATCTCGCACGCCTCCTTCAACGCGGCCAGTTCGCGCTCGTCTTTGCGCGCCCGAAGCCTTTCGACGAGAGCGCTACGGGGAATGGGCTCGATCGAGCCGGCTCGCAGCGTTTCGTACCCGCGATAGGAGACGACGTCTGCCTCGAAGCCGATCCGGCCGGAAAGGCGTTCTGCGAGATCCTTCAGCAGCGCGCGCTTCGTCTCCTCGAACTGGACCCCTTCAACCTCGCGCCCGGCCTCCGAGTATCGGAAGTCGCTGAAGAGGCGCACGCCCTCGGGCTCGACGAGCAGGGCCGCGTTCGAGCTCTTGAAACCGACGAGATAGTCGACGTTCGTCGGGTTGGTCACGAGAAGAGGTTCCTCGAGGGATTCCTGCAGTCGCCGGATTCGCGGGTTCACGGCGCGGCACCGACCTGCTGGACGATGAATCCGAGCGCCTCCCGGTAGCCGTCGGGACCCTTCCCGAGGACACGCTTCGCGGCCAGATCGGCGATGACCGACGAACGTCGCCACTCCTCGCGTTCCTCGATGTCCGACAGGTGCACCTCGACGATCGGCACCTGGAAGAGCTCGAGAGCGTCGCGGATCGCGTACGAGTAGTGCGTCCATGCACCGGGATTCACGACGACGCCATCGGCCCAGTCGAGCGCGTCGTGGCACCAGTCGATGTACTCTCCTTCGTGGTTCGTCTGTCGGCAGCGGACGTGACAGCCGAGCTCGGACGCCCATTCATAGATGCGTGTCTCGAGCTCCGAGAGCGAGATGCCCCCGTAGACCGCCGGATCGCGTCGAGCGAGGACATCCAGGTTGGCCCCGTTCAGGACGACGACCTGCATCGCGGCACTCTAATCGGCGATCAGCTCGTCGAGCGCCCGCCGCACCTCGGAGTCCGGAAGTCGAACGTCCCATCGAGGACCGTCGTCGCCGAGCAGAACGAGTCCGGCTTTCTTGTCGCGGCCGAGCGCAGCCCAGGCACGATCTCGGTCGACAGCCACGGGCCGGGGACCGAGCACGTCCTCGACGACGTCCGTAGACCGCCCGGAGAGGCGAAGCGCGGCGAGCAGGCCGAGTGCGACCGCATTGCCGTGCATCAGGCCTTCGTAGCCTGCAGCCGCCTCGAGTGCGTGCGCAAAGGTGTGGCCGAGGTTGAGGATCGCCCGGCGCCCGCGATCGAACGGGTCGCCGAGACAGACCGCGGCCTTGAACGACGCCGTCGCGCGGATCATCGCGTCGTCGTCCAACTCCCACAGCGGCCGTTCCGCGAGCAGTCCCGTCTTCACGACCTCCGCCAGCCCCTCACGTCGCTGGGCCTCGGTCAGCGTCGCCAGCACATCGGGGTCGGACACGACGGCGGCGGGATAGTGAATCGCACCGACGAGGTTCTTCCCCGCAGACAGGTCGATCGCCGTCTTGCCGCCGATTGCGGCATCGACCTGGCCCAGCAACGTCGTCGGCACGGCCAGCCAGCGGACCCCACGCAGGTACGTCGCAGCGGCGAGACCCGCCACGTCGGTCGTCGAGCCCCCGCCGTAGGCGACGATCGTGCCGTCGCGACCCAACTCGAGCTCGCGCCACAGCCGTTCGAGGACGGCCGGCGTCTTCGCCGCCTCGCCGCGCGGAACGCGGTGCACTTCCTGCGGCTGGAGCGGGAGCGGCTGGAGCCCGAGCACGTGCTCGTCCGCGATCAGCGCACTCGACTCCGGCAGCCGGAGCTCGGCCAGCTGACCGCGTGCCACGCGAATCTGCAACGCGGCGAGCAGCACGTCTTCGACGCTCGACGCGACGTCGTCCGAGGTGCTGTCGTACAGCGGCCGCCGCTCCTCCTCGAACAGGCGTCTGAAGGACGTCTCGTCGCGGGCGAGCGGACGGTCACCGCCGCGCACGCGGTTCCAGGCCTCGCCGATCTCGACGTCGATCCAAACCGTGAACGCGTGCTCGCGAAGGAGCCTGCGCGTTCGTTCCGAGAGCACGGCACCGCCACCGAGTGCGATCACCCCGGGCCGCGTGGCGGAGAGCACCTGCGCCGCGAGCTGCTCCTCGCTACGGCGGAACGTCGGCTCACTGCTCTCGAACAATGCGGCGATCGCCCCGTGGCGGCGCTCGATCTCGCGGTCGAGGTCGACGAACGGGCGTCCGCTTTGCCGGGCGACCTCCTCGCCGATCGTCGACTTGCCCGCGCCCATGAAGCCGACGAGCGCGAGGTGCCGCCCGAGCGCACCTACCTCGGCGACCAGTCGATCCGCTCCAGGTACGCGCGGTGCGCCGAGACGAAGTCGCCGAGCGCGTCGCCGCCGAACTTGTCCTTCGACGCACGCGCGAGCTCGAAGGCGACACACGCCTCTGCAACGACCGCGAGCGCCTCGACCGCCGCGGTGTCGCTGCGCTCGACGAGCGCCTGGGCCGGTTCTCCCGTCTGAAGATCGACGGTGGCCAAGGGCTTCATCAACGTCGGTAGCGGCTTCATCGCGGCCCGAACGACAATCGCTTCGCCGTTCGACACTCCGCCCTCGATTCCACCGGCGCGGTTCGTCTCACGGTAGAGACCCCGCTCGTCGCGCAGGATCTCGTCATGAGCCTCCGATCCGCGGCGCGAGGCCAGCTCGAATCCCTCGCCGATCTCCACGCCCTTCACGGCCTGGGTTCCCATCAAGGACGCAGCCAGCCGCGCGTCGAGACGTTCTTCCTTCGTCGCGTACGACCCGAGGCCCGGAGGAACGCCCTGAGCACGCACCTCGACGATCCCGCCGACCGTGTCGCGATCCGCGCGTGCGTCGTCCACACGGGTCTCGAGGTTCTCCGTCAGCACACGCCCTTCGGCGCGAACGCCGAGCTCCGCGAGCAGCGCCTTTGCCACCGAGCCGGCCGCGACGATGACGGCCGTGTGACGCGCACTCGCACGCTCGAGCGCGTCCCGAACGTCGGCGAGCCCATACTTGAGCGCACCCGCAAGGTCGGCATGGCCCGGGCGAGGCAGCGTCACCTCCTTCGTCCCCTTCCCGGCCGGCTCGCCTTCGGGCGGCCATGGGCTCATGCCCCACGCCCAGTTCTCGTGGTCGCGGTTGCGCACGACGAGGGCGAGCGGCGTGCCGAGAGTGCGTCCGTGGCGAAGGCCAGCGAGCACCTCGACCTCGTCACGCTCGATCTGCTGGCGTGGACTACGACCGTAACCCTGTTGGCGGCGGTGCAAGTCACCGTCGATCAGGTCCTTGTCGAGGACGAGCCCCGCAGGCAGGCCGGAGACGATTGCGACGAGGGCCGGCCCGTGCGACTCGCCCGCCGTTACGAGCTCGAGAGCCATCACGCGGAGCGTACTGCCGCCCGCATCACCTCGACAGGCGCCGGGATCCCGGTCCACAGCTCGAACGACGCAGCGCCCTGCGCGACGAGGACCTCGAGCCCGTCGATGACGCGAGCCCCCGCCGCTTCCGCGGCGCGTGCCGTTGCGGTCAACGGGTACGGCAGATCGACGAGGACCTGTCCCGCCCGCAGCTCGACGAGCGCGACGTCCCGCTCCGAGGTCGCGTTGATCACGAGGTCGGCCCCGGTGACGTCTGGCGGCCAGCTACCGCGTCGCGAAAAGCGGTGTGCGCCGGGAAGCGCCGCCGCGAAGGCCACGGCTGCGCCGCCGTCGCCGATGATCGCCGCGCGTGCGAACTCCAGACCTCGCAGGATCGCTGCATCCGTGGAGGAGCCGTATGCACGTCCGTCGCGGATGAGCAGCGTGTTCACGGAAGGCTCGTCGGTCTCGACGAGCTTGGCCACCCCGAGCTTGTGCGGCGTGGTGACGTTTGCGCCCGTGAACTGGAGCGCGACGAGTCCCCGCACTCCGGCCTCGAGCTCCTCGGTCCGCACTCCGAGCGGCACGTAAGCCCAGTCCAGCCCGCGTGCGGCAAAGGCCGCGTTCTGCATCCGGGGAGACAGCGAGGTGGAGAGGGGATCGCGGAGCAATCCGACGAGCCGCGTCTCGCCCGAGATCACGGTCCGCCGTATCCGTGAGTGTTCGCGTAGCGCTGGAAGGCCTGGTAGCTCGCGGTGAAGAAGTGGTGCTTCTTGTCCGGCTTGCGGACGAAGTACAGGTACTTCACCTTCGCCGGATGCGCAGCCGCCTGCATCGACGCGAGCCCCGGACTCGCGATCGGCGTCGGCGGAAGGCCGATGTGCTTGCGTGTGTTGTACGGAGAGTCGCTCTGAAGCTGCGACCGGTGAATCGACTCCGTCGGCGGGATGTCGAGTCCGTAGCGCAGGGTCGCGTCGATCCCCAGCGGCATGTGAGCATGCAGCCGGTTGTAGATCACAGCCGCCACGAGCTGGCGCTCGTCCGGTGAGAGCGTCTCCTTCTCGACCATCGACGCGATGATCAGCACGTCGTAGGGAGTGAGGTTCTTCGAGCGGGCATAGCCCAGGTCGACCCGGCTCCAGTTCTCGCAGAACGCATCGAGCTGGTTTTGCACGAGCTGTGTCGAAGTGGTCTGGGGGAAGAACTCGTACGTCGCCGGGAACAGGAAGCCCTCGACCGTCTGCACCTTGTTGTGAAAGCAAGGAGGCACCCGGGGCTTCCGGGTTGCCGCGATATATCCCGCGAGCGAGAGGTCGGCCTTGATCTTCCGCTTGTGCTCGGCGATCTTCGCCACCGCGGCGACGCGCTGGGCCATCTGCTTGCGCGTGAACCCCTCCGGGAACACGACATGGAACGGCTTCGGCATCGCGATGACCGTCTCCACGGTGCCCGTGGCGGTCGTCCGGGTGACCGTCCGGTAGACGAGCGTGTTCGAGAGCGTGGACTGCTGCTCGGTTCGCACGGACTTGTCGCCACCGCCGATGGCGGCGACGGCAAGCCAGCCGAGGCCGCCGAGGACCAGGACGAGCACGCAGAGAGCGAAGATGCGTCGAACCGCGACCTGGCGAGGATTCGGAGCCCGCGGCGGCCGGCCGGACCGCGGCGGGATCACGCCGGGGCGCTGCTCGCCCACGTGAGGTAGCTGGAGAGAAGGTGGGCCGCGGCCCGGGCGTCCTCGGGTGCGTCGGCCGGCGATTGTTCCGCGAGATCCGTGGTGAAACGCTCGTCGTAGGTCACGACAGGAACGGCGGTGACATGCGTCAGCTCTTCGACGAAGCTCTCGGTCTCGCGCGCCTGTTCGCCACGTTCGCCACGCAACGTCAGGGGGAGGCCGACGACGACGCGCTCCACCTCGTGCTCGTCGATCAGCGCGGCGAGTTGCGCCAGACGGTCGCGGCCCGCCGCTTCGACGACGCAGAGCGGCCGGGCGATGGTTCCGGTCGGGTCCGAGACCGCGACCCCGGTGCGCGCCCGGCCGTAGTCGAGGGCGAGCACCTTCACTTCAGAGCGTCGGCGATCGCTCGCTTGCCCGCCGCGAGCGCAGCGCGCAGACCTTCAGGGTTCTTGCCGCCCGCCTCCGCCAGTGTCGGCCGCCCCCCACCCCCGCCGCCAATGTGACGGCCGAGGTCCCGGACGAGCTGTACCGCATCGAGACCGCGATCGACGAGCGACTCGTCGAGGTTGACCACGAGGTAGGCACGGCCGTCGTCGACCGATCCGACGATCACCCCGGCCGCTTTCTCCTGCCGGCGAACGCGATCGGACAGATCGCGCAGGTCGCCGCCCTTCAAGGCCTTGGCCTCGACGAGCACGACGTCGCCCTCCTTCTCGACGATCTCGAAGTCGACGGCGACGCCGGCCTGAGGCCTGCGCGACTCCTTCCGCGCCTGTTCGAGCTCCCTCCGGAGCTCGTCGACTTCATGTAGGGCAGCCCGCAGATACGCGTGCGCTTCTCCGGACGTGATCGCCTCGATTCGGCGCGCACCTGCGCCCACCGAGCCCTCGGAGAGGAGCACGAACGGTCCGATCTCCGCGGTGGTGCGGACGTGCGTCCCGCCGCAGAGCTCTCGCGAGAAGCCGGGAATCTCGACGACGCGCACCTGCTCGCCGTACTTCTCGCCGAAGAGCATCATGGCACCGAGCTTTCGCGCCTCCGCGATCGGTGTGATGAACGCATGGACCGGCAGGTTCTCGAACACCTTCTCGTTCACGAGCCGCTCGATCCGTTCGCGCTCCGCGTCCGTGAGCTGCTGGGGGTGCGTGAAATCGAAGCGGAGCTTGTCGGGCCGAACCGCCGACCCTGCCTGCCGGACGTGATCGCCGAGAACCTCCTGCAATGCCCTGTGCAGCAGATGCGTCGCGGTGTGGTTCGCCATCGTCGGGAAGCGGACCGCCCAGGGCACGACCGCTCGCACGCGGTCGCCGGCAGAGAACGCGTCGCCCTCGACGAGGAGCGCCTGGTCGTCCTCGAGCCGGTAGGCCTCGCGCAGCTCCGCCCGCTTCGCGCTGCCGTCGTCGAGCTCTATCCAACCCGCGTCGGTCACTTGACCACCGCCCGCGGGATAGAAGGGGGACTCCCGAAGCTTGGCGAGGGAGAGACCGTCGTCCAGCTCCTCGAGGGCACCGATCTGCGTGAGAATGTCCGTCTTCTCGAAGCCGACGAACTCGGTCCGAAAGCCGGCCTGCTTCGCGAACTCGGTTGTGCGCTTGTCGTCCTTCGAGACGGTGTCGTGGGAACGGCTGCGTTGCTGTTTTATTAGACGCGTGAACTTCTCCTTGTTCACGTTGAGGCCCTGCTCGCGCGCGAGTTCCTGTGTCAACTCGAGTGGGAAGCGTAGGTGTCGTGCAGGCGGAACGCCTCCTCGCCGGGAATGTCACCGCCCTTCCCGGCGATCTCTTCGAACAGCCGGAGACCGCGCTCGAGCGTCTTCCCGAAGCGTTCCTCTTCGGCGGCCAGGATGCGATGGATATCGTCTCGATGCTCCTCGAGCTCCACGTAGCCGCCCTTCATCTGTTCGATGACGACGTCCGCAAGCTGCGCGAGGTACGGGGGCTCCAGGCCGACTCGCGAGCCCTGCTGAACCGCGCGCCGGATGATCCGCCGCATGACGTAGCCTCGGCCTTCGTTCGAGGGAGCGACGCCGTCGGCAGCCAGAAAGGTCATGCCGCGGCCGTGGTCGGCCAGGATGCGATGCGCCTTCGTCGCCTCGGGTGAGTCGCCGTACGCGACACCGCTTTCTCCCGCGATCCAGCGCATGATCGCCTGATAGACGTCCGTCTCGTAGACGCTCATGACGTCCTGAAGGATCGCGGCGGTCCGTTCGACGCCCATGCCGGTGTCCACGTTCTGCTTCGGCAAGGGGGTGAGCTTCCCGTCGACGTGCAGCTCGAACTCCATGAAGACGAGGTTCCAGAATTCGAGGAAACGCTCGCAGCGCGTGCAACTCGGCTTGCAGTCGGGCTCACCGCATCCGTGCTCGGCCCCCCAGTCGTAGTACATCTCGGTGTCGGGGCCGCACGGCCCCGGACCGCCCACGGACCAGAAGTTCTCGGCGCGAGGGAGGAAGACGATGCGCTCGGCCGGCTGTCCCATCTCCACCCAGTGCCGGTGCGCGACTTCGTCCTCGCCGAGGCCGAGCTCGGCATCCCCGGCGAAGATGCTGACCCAGAAACGCTCGGGATCGAGCTGCAGATGCTCGAACACGAACTCCCACGCGAGCTCGATCGCGCCCTCCTTGAAGTACTGGCCGAACGAGAAGTTGCCGAGCATCTCGAAGAACGTGAGATGCGAGCCGTCGAGGCCGACCTCGTCGATGTCCGGCGTACGGAAGCACTTCTGCACGGTCGTGAGCAGTGGCGCGGGCGGGGCGTCGCGGCCGAGGAAGTACGGCATGAGCGGCTGCATCCCGGCCGTCGTCAGCAGCGTCGAGCGGTCGTCCGCGCGAGGGATGAGCGAAGCCGAGGGCCGAAACCCGTGGTCCTTGGACTCGAAAAAGGCACGGAACCCCGCGCGCAGCTCATCCGACGTGCGCATCCCGAGATTGTAGGGCCGGCCTAGGAGGCCTTCTCCGCCACGAAAACCGTGCTGTGCCGTCGTACCCGAAGCGGCCGGTCGAACGGGCCGGCCGTGACCAGGCTCGCCAGCTCGTCCCAGCTGGCGGCGAACCGGCGAATCGTGTCGGTGTCCATCGTCAGCCAGCCGTGAGCATCGTGCCGGGCCACTGCTCGGAAATGCGGCCGCAGCGCTTCTTCACCGTTCTCACCACGGAACGTGAAGCGCCGGACCGACGACGGACGACCCGCGAGCTCCCACAGCTCCTGGAGGTGATCGGCGCCGTTGGTGACTGCAACGAGCCGGCCTCCAGGTTTGAGAACGCGGGCGAGCTCGGCCAGGCCGCGGTCCAGATCCGGCACGTGATAGAGCATCCAGGCCGCAACCGCGACGTCGAACTCGGCGTCTGCAAACGGCAGCGCCTCGACGTCGCCGTGACGTGCGTCGATTCCCCTGGATCGCTGGATCTCGACCATCCGCGGCGACTGGTCGATGCCGATCACCTCCGCTCCGAGCTCGTTCAGGATCCGTTCGGCGAGCTCGCCCTCCCCGCCACCGACCTCGAGCACCCGTTGGGGCGCTGCAACGGCGACAGCTTCGAAGGCGAACTCCCGCGGATCGTCACCCTCGGCGCCGGCGTAGGCGGATTTGCGGGCTCGAAGGTTCTCTTCCGTCTGGTACTGCGCCCGGACGAAAGCTGCGTCGTCGATCGGCGGGCTCACCCTCGCGCGACGCGAGGTTCCTGCTCCTCCTCGGAGGCGATCTCCTCACGAATCTTCTCGAGCGAGCGGCGGATCAGCCGCGACACGTGCATCTGCGAGATCCCGACCTGCTGCGCGATCTGCGACTGGGTCAGTCCTTCGAAGAAGCGAAGATGCAAGATCTTTCGTTCGCGCTCGTCGAGGACGCGAAAGCCAGGCGCGAGGACGGCGCGATCCTCGGACACGTCGTACTGGTGCTCTTCCGTGCCAATCGACTCGAGCGGGTCGAGCTCCTCGCCGTCGTCGGTTCCACCGCTTCCCGATGAGAGCGAGAGCGAGGAGTAGGCGCGACCCGACTCCAGCGCTTCCAGCACCTCTTCCTCCTCCACACCGGCTGACTTCGCGAGCTCGGAGATCGTCGGCGAGCGGCCGAGCTGGACGGTCAGCTGCTCCACGAGGCGGGACAGCTGGACGTTCAGCTCCTGGAGGCCGCGCGGGACGCGCACCGACCAGCCCTTGTCGCGGAAGTGACGCTTGATCTCTCCGATGATGTTCGGCGTGGCGTAGGTCGTGAGCTCGACCCCGCGCTCCAGATCGAACCGGTCGATCGCCTTGATCAGCCCGATCGCGCCGATCTGCACGAGATCCTCCAGCTGCTCGCCGCGATACGAGTACCTCCGGGCGAGCGAGCGGACGAGCGACATGTACAGCTCGATCAGCTGCTCGCGCGCCTGGAGGTCACCCTCTTCGTGGTAGCGGCGCAGGAGGACCTTGTCGGACTCGTTCATCCGCCGTCCCGTCTTCCCGTCTGAACGGTCTTGGTCAGCTCGACCCACTGAGAGCCGTCGCGATCTTCGACCTCGACTCGATCGCAGACCGCAGCAAGGATGCGCCTGAGGTCGAGGGCGTCTCCGTCGCCCGCTTCGAGCTCGGCCCGGAGCGAGCTGAACGGGCCGACGACCGTGTGGACCGCCCCGTCCCCGACTCGCACGAGCACGGTCACGTCACCGTCCTCGCTCGATCGCTCCAGCAGCGCGTCGAGCGCGAGTTCGAGGTCCTGCAGGTTTTCGTACGTCAGATCGAGCCGCACCGCCAATCCGCCCAACACGAGATGCGCGACGCCGTGGAAGGCCTCGTCTGCAGGCAGCGTCAAGCAGATCTCGTCACCACTCACTGTGTACCTCCAGTCCGACCCTCAGGTAGAACGACGAACCGGCGTTACCGGTTTCGCAGGTGAGCGCTAGGAGATTCACCCGCAGCCGATCTTAGGGAGCCGAGCCGATGAGGCCTGCTCCTACGACTGCGTCGTCGCGGTAGAGGACGGCCGCCTGGCCGGACGCGATCGCGTAGGCGGGTCTGTCGAGCTCGAGTCCGAAACCATCGTCTGTCGGCCGGACTCGCGCGGCGACCGAGTCGGAGCGGTAACGAAGCTTCGCCTCGACGCGCTCGACCGGGACGTAGAGCTTGCCGCGGGCTGTGAGTGACGTCCGCCCCAATGCCTCGCGGCCGCCGACGACGACCGTGTTCGTCTTCGGGTCGGCACGGAGGGCGTAGAGCGGTTCCGTGGCGGAGACGCCGAGACCCTTGCGCTGACCCGGCGTGAAGCGCCAGTAACCGGAGTGCCTCCCGAGCTCGGCTCCGTCCTCGTCGACGATGACGCCGTCCCTGGCCTCGAGGCCCTGCCGCTCGAGAAACGCGCGATAGTCGTCGCCGGCGAGGAAGCACGCCTCCTGGCTCTCGCTGCGCCCGGCAGCGGCCAGGCCGGCGCGCCCCGCTTCGGCACGCGTCTCCGCCTTCGTCTGCTCACCGAGCGGAAACGAGATGCGGTCCAGGTGGATCGGATCGATACGAGCGAGCATGTACGACTGATCCTTCTGCGCATCTATCGCGCGGGCGAGGAGCCGCCGGCCGCGATACTCGACGGTTCGAGCGTAATGGCCCGTCGCCAGCGTGTCGGCACCGGCCCGCTGAGCAAATGCGAGGAGGCGTGCGAAGCGAAAGCCGCCGTTGCAGTGAATGCAGGGGTTCGGAGTCTCTCCACGCTCGTACCCACGGACGAACGGCTCGACCACTGCGCGGCGAAACGCATCGCGCAGATCGAGAGTGACATGCGGCACCCCGAGGCCGTGACACGTCGCGCGCGCGGCCAGGACGGCGTCCGGCGAGCAACAGGCCCGCTCCGCATCAGGCCCTTGAGGATCGAGCCAGAGCCTGAGCGTGACGCCGACCGCGTTGGGCAACGACTTGAGCAACGCGACCGCGCTGTCGACGCCACCACTCATCGCAACGGCAACGCGCCCAGGAGACCGGGGAGCCCGAAACACGGGCCCGATCGCATTCGCGAGCGCGTCGACCGGAAGCGTCTCACCGCCGACGGCCGCAGCCTCCAGCAAAGTCAAGCCAACGAGCGAGCGCTCGAGCCCGTCCGCATCAGCCTCGAGGATCCGCTCCCCGTCGAACCTGATGCGCACCAGCGCAAAGTCAGCACCACGCGAGGAATCGCCAATGAGCTCGATCACGAGATCAGGCTAGCGGCAATCGCCGCGAGTGCCGGCTCTGCCGGCGCTCGCCGCAACCGCCCTCGGAGACGGCCGTTTTACCGGCGCGACGTCATCATGGCGAGGCGAAGCCGAGCCGGACGTCGCGACGCCCACCCTGCCGTGACCTGCGCCCGCTGTGAACCTGGAAAAGCCAGGTGGGTGCCGTGCCGCCGTTCGGCCGAAGCCTCGGGCGGACAAGAGCTCCCTTAGCGATTGTGTTGGTTCTACATTGGAACGCGCAGGCCACGAACAGGGTCGGCCGTTCGCAGAGTAGCGGCTACTTGGCGAAGCGCCACTGGATCGTCTGCGTACCGTGCAGGTCGAGACGGTCCGCGAGCGCCTTCGTGATGTCGAACTCACGGCCCGGAACGTTCGGGCCGCGATCGACCACCTGTGTCAGGACCTCTTTCCCCTGGAAGCGGATGTAAAGGCGAACGCCGCAGGGCAGGACTGGATGGGCAACGCCTTCCGTCGACTTGAGGAAGGGCTGGCCGCAGGCCGTGCGCCGGTGGGCTGCGCTCGGCCCGTACGGAGCGGCCTTCGCCGTGTAGTAGCCGTTCTCGGTGCCGGGCACCGCGACCGCGTCCGGAAGGTTGTTGTGGCTCCCTGCGTCGCGCCGCGTGATCGCGAGCGCCGCGATCGCCGCGACGAGGGTGATGGCGGCCAACCATACGGCTCGCTGAACAAGGGTCGGGTTCACGCGCCGACGGAGTGGAGCACGTCGCCGAAGGCGTCCCGCACGAGCCCGTCGAAGTCGGCGGGCAAGACGCCGTCGGGGCCCGCGAAGTCCCTGAGGTACATCAAGAGGTAGGACCGCTCCTCCGCCTGTGCGACATCGTCGTCGACGTGGTCGCGGGCGGCGCGCTCGAGCTCCCAGAGGTTCCATTCCCGCGGTGCGTCGTTGACAGGCGTGAAGGCGAGGACGCGGGCGGTTTCGGGTACAGGCTCGAGCGGAGCGACCGGCCCCGCCTCACGCTCAGGCTCCGGTTCCGGGGGCGGAGACGGGACCGCCACGATACGCGGCGGCTCCCAGACCGGCTCCGGCTCGGGGCGGCGCTCGGGGATCGGCTCGGGACGACCGGCCGCCGAGGGAGTACTCGACGGTGCTGCCAGGCCAGGCTCAGCCGCAGCTCCGGTGCCTATCTGCCGAGCAGCGACTTGACGCGTCCAGAGGACGATCTCCACGATCGCGACGACGATCCAGGCCGCCGCGACGACGGCGATGATCCACCAGGTGCTGAGTCGTTCGATTCCCGCGACGACGGCGACCGCGATGATGAATCCGGCCTCGATCAGGAACCGCGAGCCGACTACGGGCACGGAGGGATCCTACGGGTGTCGATCGTCCCGAGACTCGTCCGCAGGCGCCGGGTCCGCTGAAGAAGCCTCGTTTCCGCCGGTCTGCTCCGGCGAGGGTTGATCCGCAGGGGCCTTCTCGGTCTTCGGCGTCGCCGACGGGGGCGAAACGGGCGGTGCTGCGGCGACGGCTACTGACGGAGACGAAGCGGCGGGAGGAGTGCGGCTCGCCTCTGTCGTCTCGATGGCCGCCTTGACGATCTCCTCGGCGACGTGCTTGATCTGGTCGTCGCCGAGACCTGCAGCGGCGAGCAGCTGCTCGGTGCCTGCCTGCGCGCGGCTGAGAATGGCGGACGCCTGTGCGCGCGCCCATTCGAGCGTCTGCTCGACCTCCGCCCGGGCGGAGTTGGTCAGCTCGGTCGCCTGGTGTCGTGCCTGCTCGAGCAGGCGGCTGCCCTTGGCCTCCGCCTCGCGCAGCTCCTGCGTCGCGTCGCGGTTTGCGTTCGCGAGCAGCTCGCGCGTCTCGTTGCGGGTGGTGTTCAGCATCTCCGCCCGCTGACGTTCGCTCTCTTGCCGGTAGCGCTCGATCTCCGCCTCGCGGTCCTGCTGTTCGCGACGGCGGCGCCGAACCTCTTCTTCCGTCTTCGAGAGCTGCGCCTCGGAAGCCTTCTGCGCATCGGCCTCGACCGTGTCGGCGAACTCGGCGGCGCTACGGATGAGGTGGAGGGCATCCATCCGCACTGCGTGCCCGGTCGGCTCGACCGACTGGCCGCTGCGACTCGCGGCCTGCAGCACGCGCAGCTGAGCCTGAAGTTGTGAGGAGTGCCGCCGGAACGCCTCGAACGCCTCGCGGACCTTCTCGGCGTCGTAGCCGTCCCCGCTCTTCGGCAGGTCCTCGAGGCGCGGGAGCGCAGTCAGCGAAGGTTGTTGTCCCGGTTCCTGTGTGGCCATCTGCGGCTCCCTCTTCGACGAAAGTATGCAGGTTTCATCGGTCGGCCAGGCAGCCGGCCTTAACCCTTCGCCTGCTTCAGACTGATTCCGAGCTCGTCCAGTCGCTCCTTCGTCGTCGGGGCCGGAGCCCCTGTCAGCGGGTCCGAGCCGCTTGCGGTCTTTGGAAACGCGATCACCTCGCGGATGTTCGATTCGCCGGCGAGGAGCGCGACGAATCGCTCGATCCCGAGCGCGAACCCTCCGTGCGGCGGCGCACCCATGCGCAAGGCGTCGAGAAACCAGCCGAACTTTGCCCTGGCCTCGTCGTCGGACATGCCCATCGCCCGGAAGACTTGTTCCTGGATCTCCTGCCGGTGGATCCTGATCGAACCCGAGCCGAGCTCCCAGCCGTTCCAGATGAGGTCGTAGTGCTGGCTGAGCGCCGCGCCCGGATCGCTCTCGATCAGCTCGTCGTGGCCGTCGACCGGGCTGGTGAAGGGATGGTGGACGAACGTCCAGCGCCCGGTGTCCTCGTCCTTCAGGAACAGCGGGAAGTCGAGCACCCAGAGCAACTCGTCCTGAGCCTCGCCGAGCAGACCGAGATCCTCGCCGAGGTGAAGCCTGAGCGCTCCGAGCACGCGCTCGACCATCGGAGTGGTGTCGGCGACGAAGAGCGCCGTCGAGCCTGGTTCGGCACCGAAGGCCTCGAGCTCGTGTTCGGAGAGGAACTTCGCGATCGGGGAGCGCACCTCGCCCGACTCGTCGACGACGACGTAGGCGAGTCCTTTGGCCCCCCACTCCTTCGCAAAGTCCTCCAGGCGCTGGAGCTGTGCGCGCGAGAACACCTCCGGCACGGCGATGAAGCGAACCGTCTCCGCCTTCGCGAACACGCCGAACTCGGAACCGCGGGTGACCTCGGTCGCATCCTGGATCTCGAGGCCGAAGCGGACATCGGGCTTGTCGGAGCCGTAACGCAACATCGCATCCGCGTACGACATGCGCGGGAACGGGCGCTTCGGCGGCGTCCTGCCCAGTGACTCGAAGGATGCGACGACGATCTGCTCCAGGACGTCGAGGACATCCTCGCGCGCGGGAAACGCGAGCTCGAGATCGAGCTGGCGGAACTCGAACTGCCGATCCGCGCGCAGATCTTCGTCCCGCCAGGCGGTCGCGATCTGGTAGTAGCGGTCGAGCCCGCCGACCATGAACAGCTGCTTGAAGAGCTGCGGCGATTGCGCCAGCGCAAAGAAGTTACCGGGCTGCAACCGGGCGGGGACGAGGAAGTCGCGCGCACCTTCGGGGGTGCCGAGCGTCATCGAAGGGGTCCAGACGTCGATGAAGCCCTGCTCCTCCATCGAGCGGCGGATCGCGGCGATCACCGTGGCCGAAAGACGGAGGTTGCGCTGCATCCGCTCACGACGGAGATCGAGATAGCGGTAGCGGAGCCGCAACGGCTCCTCGACTCCCTCGTCGTCGAGCTGGAAGGGGAGTGGGTCGGAGCGCGCGACGATTTCGAGCTCGTCCACCTGGAGCTCCACCTCACCTGTCGCGATGTTCGGGTTCACGGCGTCAGGGGCGCGACGCACGACCTCGCCCTGCGCACGCACGACGAACTCGGAACGGATGTCGTGCGCGGTCTTCGCGGCCTCCGGCGCGCGTTCAGGATTGACGACGAGCTGGACGATGCCGGTGTGATCGCGCAGGTCGATGAAGATGAGGCCGCCGTGGTCGCGACGGCGCGCGACCCAACCAGCGACCGTGATCCGCTCGCCGACCTGCTCGGGTCGAACCTCGCCGGTGTAGAGGTCGCGCCAAGGGTTCATCGGCCGGACCAGGGCCGGTGAATGGGAGGAGGGGCGGAGGGGGAAACCGGGAGGTTTCCCCTCACCTTCTCCTCAGCCCACGCGGCGATCTCAGCGGCGCGGGGGTTGAGAAACATGGTTTCCCTCACGGGAACGAGCCGAAGGCGAGCGACGCTCATCCCGCAAGCCTGTCCACGAGCTCGTCGAGCGACGCAGTCCAGTCCGGACGCCCAGGCTCGCGCACGGTGGCCCGGCTATCTGCGACAACCACCGTCCAGCCCGCGCCGAGCCGGTTCGCCTGCGTCACCTGGCCCTTCATCGACCGGCCCGCATAGTCGAGGTCGGCGCGGAGTCCGCGGCGGCGAAGCTCGGCCACGACAGGCAGGACACGCGCGCGGTCTGCGCTGTCCTCGCAGACGAAGAAGACGTCCACTTGCTGTGGCTCGGTCCGGTCGGTCCCAATGGAGAGGAGCAGCCGCTCGAGCCCGGCGCCGAAGCCGATCCCCGGAGTTGGCGGTCCGCCGATCTCCTCGATCAATCCGTCGTAGCGTCCGCCCCCGCAGATCGTCTCCTTCGCGCCGATCGCTTCGTCCTTGAACTCGAACGTCGTCCGCGTGTAGTAGTCGAGCCCGCGCACGAGCGTCGGCGCCAGCTCGTATCCGACCCCGTAGGCGGCGAGGAATTCGCGCACCCGGGCAAAGTGCTCCCGGCACTCCTCGCAGAGCGATTCGCCGATCTTCGGCGCGGCGGCGAGCACCTTCTGCATCCGTTCGCTCTTGACGTCGAACACGCGGAGCGGCGAGGTCACGCGCTTCGCCCGCGCTTCGGCGTCGAGTTCCGAATCATGCGCATCGAGCCAGGCGGAGAGCAGCTCGACGTAAGCGGGACGGCAGTTGCGGTCACCGATCGAGTTGAGCTCCAGAACGTAGTCCTGGACGCCGACGCGTCGAAGCAGCTCCGCATAGAGCTGAATGACTTCGGCGTCGATCGCGGGGTCGTCGGTTCCGATCGCCTCGACCGACAGCTGCCAGTGCTCGCGATAGCGCCCGCGCTGCGGACGGTCGTAGCGCCACATCGGACCGACCGTGTAGAGCTTCTGCGGCTGTGCCTCGCGATGCAGGCCGTGCTGGACATAGGCCCGGCAGATCGGCGCGGTCGCTTCGGGTCGAAGCGTCAGCGAGCGACCGCCGCGATCGGTGAACGTGTACGTCTCCTTCTGCACGACGTCGGAACCGCCCCCCGAGGTGCGGATGATCAGCTCCGTGTCCTCGATGGCGGGCGTGTCGATCCGTCGGTAGCCGTAGAGCGCGCAAACGTCCGCCATCTCCCCGGTCACCCACTGCCAGAGCGGCTGCTCGGATGGGAGGATGTCTTGCGTGCCGCGCGGCGCCTCGAACCGCGTCACGCGCGGAGCTCCGCGAGGAATGGATTCCGTGCGAGCTCGGCGCCGAGTGTGGTCTCTGGGCCGTGGCCGGGATAGACGATGGTCTCCGGCGGAAACCGAGCGGCCAGCATCCGGATCGACTCGACGAGCGTGTCCCAGTCCGCCCCGGGCAGATCGGTTCGTCCAACCGAGCCCGCGAACAGAACGTCGCCCGAGAAGAGGCAGCCTTCGGCGTAGTAGGCGAGATGCGCCGGTGAGTGGCCGGGCACACGCAGCGTCTGGAACGAGATGCCTGCGAGATCCAGCACCTCGTCGCCGTTGAGCGGAACGTCAGGGCTGTGCGGACGGAGCTCGACCCCCGGGGGCGTGAAGCTGTTCAGGTCCTCGAGGAGGACGCGCTCGTCCTCCGCCAGGTAGACGGGAGCTCCGGTCGCATCGGCGAGGTCCGCGACCGCACCGAGATGATCCCAGTGACCATGGGTGATCAGGATCGCGACGCAGTGCGCGTTCTGACGCTCGAGCGCGTCGACGAGCCTTCCCGCCTCCGCGCCCGGGTCAACGGCGACCGCCTCCGTCGCATCCGGCTCGGCGCGGACGAGATAGCCGTTCGTCCCGATCGGGCCGAGCTCGTATTTCTCCACGGCGGGTGACACGGGCGTTTGAGTCTAACGGCGCCTTTCGTCCACCTTTAGGATCGCAACGTGCAGAGTTGGAACCTGCGTGAGATCGAAACGCCCGGCGGTAGTCGCTCGCCCATCGTTCTTCGCTCGGACGACTCCGCGCGAGCCGTGCTGATCGCGCTCGAGCCGGGACAGGCCCTCGGCGATCACCAGGTGAAAGAACGCGCGCTTGTCCTCGTCCTCGACGGAAAGGTCCGGGTCGAGGCGGGCGGGGAGGTGATCGACGGCGAGTCCGGGTGTTTCTTTTCGTTCGACGCCGACGAGCGGCGCTCGATTTCAGCGGAGACCGGGGCCCGAATCCTGCTCGTGCTCGCGCCCTGGCCCGGCGAGGGCCATTACCGCGGCGACCGGCCTGCGGCCTAGCGGCCGCTCGCGCTCTCGCGCCGGTTCAAGCGCTTTTGGTACATGCGGTACGCGATCGAATCGGTGAAGTAGCTGAACGGGACGAAGAACGCCAGCAGGAAGATCGCGGGCGCAATCTGCTGAACGAGCGGAAGCTTGTGGTTGAACAGCATCATGGCGACGACGAGCAGAGGCCCGAAGATCGCCGCGCGGCGGGTGGCGCGTCGCCACGACGGCGGCTCGATCCCCTTCCGCCCCGTCGGACGCGAAGAGCTGCCGCCGCCGGCCTTTTGCGGCCTCGGCTCGCGCCGACCGTCCTTCGCCGCGCGTAACTCGGTCGGGTCCACCTCGACTTCGTTCCCATCGTCGTCCACGTAGACGTACTCGTACTCGTGCCGGCGAGCTTTCTGGTGGCGCCGTCGTTGCTTCTTGGTCGGCATTCGACGTCTAGCGTAGCTCCGCACGGGCTCCCGAGCGGACCACGCCGGCAACCGGGTCGCCCCCGAGGTGGTAGGCGAGATACCGCCAGTCCGTCGCGTCGATCAGGACGATGTCTGCCGCGTAACCCGGCGCGAGCCGTCCGAGCCGATCCGCCCGGCCGAGAACGTGAGCCGCGTTCACGGTGCACGCCGCCAGCGCTTCGCCCGGCGACAGCCTGAGCTGGGTCGCGGCCAGCGACGTGATGAGGGGCAGGCTCTCGCAGAACGCGCTCCCGGGATTGAAGTCGGTCGCGAGCGCCACGATCGCCCCCGCCTCGACAAGTGCGCGGCCGGGTGGCATCGGCCGGCCGAGGAAGAGGGCGCTGGCAGGAAGCAGCACCGCGGCCACGTCGCTGCGGGCCAGGGCGGCGACTCCCTCGGACCCGGTTGCCTCGAGGTGATCGATCGACCTCGCACCGAGCTCGAGCGCGAGCTGGACCGCGCCCAGCTCCGTGAACTGATCGCCGTGCAGGCGGAGCACGAGGCCAGCGTCGGCACAGGCGGTCAGATAGCGCCGCGCCTGTGGGGGATCGAACGCACCACGCTCGACGAAGACGTCGGCTGCCTCCGCGAGCGGCGCCGCAGCCGGCAGCACCTCGGACAGCGCGAAGTCGAGGTAGGCGTCGGCGTCGTCGAACTCGGGCGGAACCGCGTGCGCGCCGAGCCAGGTCGGAACGCCTCCCTCTTGCCGGATCGCGCGCAGCGACGCGACCTCGGTGTCGAGGTCGAGTCCGTAGCCGGACTTGGACTCGAACGTCGTCGTGCCGGCACGCAACATCCAGCGACGGTGTTCCTGCACGAGCTCGGCTAGAGCGGGTTCGCCCGCAGCGCGGGTCGCGCGGACGGTCGCCATGATCCCACCGCCCGCGGCGTGGAGTTCTTCGTAGGACGCACCCGTCGCCCGCAGCGCGAACTCCTCGACACGGTCGCCCGCGAAACACGCGTGCGTGTGGCAGTCGACGAGGCCCGGAATCGCGCAGAGCCCTCGCCCGTCGAGCTCCTCGACATCGCCGTCGATCGTCCCGAGCTTGCGCATCGGGCCAACCGATTCGACCACGCCGCCGGCGCAGAGGATGTACGCGTCCTCGAGGACGTCAATCGCACCGAGCGCCGACCCGCGGAGCGGAGCCGCCGTTCCTGCCGGGGTCGCGAGCTGCGCGAGGTCGCGGACGAGCAGGCGGCGTGCGCCGCCCGCCGAGCTCATCCGGCGTCGCGCGGCGACATCGGCGCCTCGAGCCCGTGCGCCTCTGCAGCGGCGAGGGCTTCGGGATAACCCGCGTCCAGGTGACGCATCACGCCGATGCCTGGATCTGCCGCCAACACCCGCTCCAGGCGTTCCGCCGCGTCGTCGCTTCCGTCCGCGAGGACGACCATCCCCGCGTGAATCGAGTTTCCGATTCCGACGCCGCCGCCATGATGGACGCTCACCCAGGTCGCGCCCGCCGCGACGTTGAGCAAGGCATTCAGGATCGGCCAG
>VAWR01000082.1 GCA_005885245.1 Actinomycetota bacterium
AATTTCGGGTGGTTCTGGGACCAGGAAACGGACCCGTCAGAGCGGGACAAGATCCTCCGCCTCGTCTTCGAGCAGTCACGGTCAACGACGGACGGATTGTCATGGTCACACCGCGCGACGCGTTTCTGCCCTACTTCCAGGTCGGCCAAGAAGGCGGGGTAAAGAGCGGGAGCGACGGGACTGGAACCCGCGACCTCCGGGGTGACAGGTGTGAGTAACCCGTTTTAGTTGGTTTCGTTCAGCCGCTTGACCCTGCTTGATCAAACGGCTTTCGGTACGTTCGACTCACCCGCGTTTCACCTGGTTTCACCCCGTCGTTTCCATGCCATTCCAGGGCTCGTCAATGGGAGCGAACGGGCTTCGACGTCGCGATCACACTGCCGCGCACGTCGAGCGCCACGACTTGGACCTCCTTGGGTGTGCCGGCGATCTTGATAGCGGTGTCGAGGCCGTTCCAGGCAGCCGTCCGCACGGGGGAGAGCTTCGCCGCGCTTCGGCCGGCGAGGATGCGCCAGCGAGCCACTTCAGTCGCACCGTTCCAGATCGCGTGGACGGTTGTCTTTCGACGACCCGCGTGCTGCGCGATCGCGGTCGGCAGCGTCTCCGGGTGGCCCAACCATTGGAAGCGATAGCCACGGTACGTGTCGTCGCTGCCAGGGAGCGTGGCGTCAAAGATCAGCTTCCCCTGTGGGTCGAATTCGGAGACGCGGCCGAGGTCACCCCACCCGACGAAGGTATCGCCGTTAGCGAGCGCTTGCGCGTTCCCCTGTGCCGGCACCGAGAGGGCGGCAGGATGCGTGATCGCCTTGACGAGGGTCGCCGCCATGGTCGCGGTGTCAAGGTCGATCCAGATGACGCGCGACTGCGCCATGCTGCGTCCCCCAGGCTCTCCGTTGTTCTCGTTGTCGAAGAGCCGGATCGTGTTCTCTCCGGCGGGAAGCGGGTTGTGCTGCCAGGCGAACCGGACCCCCGGCCCCAGCGTGAACTCGCTGTGCTTGCCACCGAGGCGCCAGAGAATCCGGCCGGTCTGCCGGTCGACTTTGTAGATCGTCCAGGTGTGCCGGCCCGAGATGAGTAGGTTGCCGTCGCTGTCGAGGTTGACCGCGTTGATGTGGAAGTAGTCGTAGGAGTCAGGGTCCGAGTTCACCGGTAGGTAGCTTTCGTCGAGTGGCACGTGTTCCAGGCTGTGCCATTCGAAGAGCACGCGTCCCGTTGCGACGTCGATCTCCTGCACGATCCCGTCGACGACGATGCCGTCCTTGGGGCCGCCGATCGAGGAAAGATCGAATGGAACCCCGTGGAAGATCGTGACGAGGGCCGTTCCCTGCGGTGTCAGTGCGAACTCGTGTCCGTCGAGGTCGAGGCCGTTACCCGCGTGCACGGTCGCGACGACGTGGTAGGAGCTGTCGACGATGTAGTCGATGCCGCCCTGGTACCAGGTCAGTACGGGCTTGCCGAGGTAGCTTTGGACGCGGAAGTCGCTGGCCTCGCCGCCGGGCTGGAACCAAACCGGTCGGCCTTGCTCGTCGACGATCTCCGGCCCTTGCGCCGTCTGTCCCTGTTTGGGTGCGATGAAGATGTATCCAGGATCGACACCCGAGCTTCGCTGGCGAACGACTAGACGAGGCGGCCGGAGCGGCGGCGAAAGAGCGGGCGTCGCCCGAATCACGTGCATGGCGGCCGCTTGCTCCCGCGCTTGCGACACAGCACCTGCTGACAGGGCGAACGCCGAACAGAATGCGGCTGCCAGGACGACGGCCGAAACTCGCCCTGCTCGTCGGCTGCATCTGCCAGCTCTGGTCCGAAACGACCGCTTCATTGTCACCTCACCGTTTGCTGACGTGTAAGGCCGACAGTGAAGCGCGGCGGTTGCCTGGAGCCTACTCGTCGGTAAATCTGCGCCGTACCGACCGCTAGAACGTTCAAAGGAGCGGTGTTAGCCTCAAGGCGAGGTGGCGCCGGCCGAGGCGGTGGAGTTTCGGATTCTGGGCCCGTTCGAAGTCTTGAGCGACGGGCGGCCGCTTCCGTTGGGGCGGGGCCAGGAGCGAGTCCTCCTGGCCGTTTTGTTGCTGTACCGAAACGAGCGCGTCTCGACCGACCGGCTGGTGGATCTGCTCTGGGACGAGTCGCCGCCCGAGAGCGCTCCGAAGATGATCCAGATTTACGTCTCGCGCCTGCGCCGCAGGCTCGCAACCACCGCGGATACAGACCGGCGCCTGGTTACTCAGCCGGCCGGATACAGCCTGCGGGTCGAGCCGGACGAGCTCGACCTCGATCGCTTCGAGCGCCTGTGCGACGAGGGCAGAAAGGCGCTTGCCGCCGGCGATCCAGCGCTCGCGGTTCCGAGGCTGCGCGAGGCGCTGTCGCTCTGGCGGGGTCCGCCGCTTGCCGACATTGCCGACGGGCGCTTTCTCGAGCAGGAGCGTGCGCGGCTGCAGGAGCTTCGTCTTGACGCGCGCGAGGAGAGGATCGACGCGGACCTCGCGCTCGGCGAGGGCGCCGCACTGGTGGACGAGCTACAGGCGCTCGTGCGCGATCATCCGCTACGGGAGCGGCCGGCGGCTCAACTCATGCTCGCGCTTTACCGATCGGGCCGGCAGGCGGACGCCCTCGCAACCTACACGGAGGCGCGCGACCGGCTGGTCGACGAGCTCGGAATCGAGCCGGGACGTCCACTCAAGCAGCTCGAGCAGGCGATCCTCCGGCAGGATCCCGCGCTCGACGCGCCGGCAAGAGAGCAGATGTTCGCGAGCGAGACGGCCGCGCCGGAGTCGCGCCCGCGACGTCTCCCGAGGTGGCCGATGGCGGTGACGGCGGCTGCCGCGATCGCCATCGCCGCTGCGGCGGGAATCGCGATCGCGCTTAGCGGCAACGAGCGAGGACAGGTTCGGCTCTCAGCTGATGCCGTCGGGGTCGTGCGTGATGGGCGGTTGGTCGATCAGGCACCCGTCGGTGTCGCGCCGGCTGTGATCGCGGCGAATCGCGAAGGTATCTGGATCGCGAGTACCGTCGCCGGCACAGTCTCACGGCTCGATCCGAAGACGTTTGAGGTGCGCCAGACGATCCCGGTCGGGAGCGGCCCAAGCGGGATCGCGGTCGGTCGCGGGGCGGTTTGGGTGACAAACGGGCTCGATGGAACCGTGTCGCGGATCGACCCGAAAGCGAACAAGGTCGTCCAAACGATCCAGGTTGGCAACGGCCCGGCCGCGATTGCCTACGGCCTCCGCTCGCTCTGGGTCGCAAACAGGATCGATCAGACGGTCTCACGGATCGACCCGCGGACGGGGAACGTCCTCGACACGCTCGCCGCCGGCACGGACGCCGCCGCGATCGCCGCAGGCGAGGGCGCCGTCTGGGTGGTCGATCAAGCGCGGGGGAGAGTTGCGCGACTCGAGCCGGGCTTCACGGAGCCCGCGTTGGCGGTCAACGTCGGCAACGGCCCGTCGGCGATTGCGCTCGGCGCTGGTTCGGTGTGGGTCGCGAACGCGCTCGACTCGACGGTGATGCGCATCGATCCGCGCTCAAACTCTGTGATCGCGACTATTCTCGTTGGCGCGGGCCCGAACAGCCTCGTTGTCGCTCGAGACGGGATCTGGGTTGGCAACGAGCACGACGGGACGCTGTGGCGCGTCAACCCCAAAACGAACCTCATCGACAGGAAGGTTCGGCTTGGCCAGCGTCCGGAGGCGATCGCGCGCGCGGGGTCGGGCGTCCTCGTTGCCGTCGGTCCCTCCGCGGCAAGCCACCGGGGCGGGACGCTGAGGCTGGCGGCGAGCAGCTTCCCGTACGGCTCGATCGATCCGACCAACTTCGGCTCCCCGTCCGCGGTCATCCTGACGAACGACGGCCTGACCGGCTTCCGCCGGGTCGGCGGCGTCGAGGGGACTCAGCTCGTGCCCGATCTCGCCGTGAGCCTCCCGGCACCCATGGACGGCGGGACGACCTACACGTTCCGGGTGCGCCGCGCGATCCGTTACTCGGACGGGAGGCTCGTTCGGCCCGAGGACTTTCGGCGCGCGCTTCGGCGCAGCTTCATCATCGCCCACAACGCGTTCTTCTACAGCGCGATCGTCGGCGCGAAAGAGTGCGCTGCGAGCCCCGAGCGGTGTGATCTCGCTCGGGGGATCACGGTCGACGACCGCTCGTGGACGGTGACGTTCCATCTGAGGGCAACCGACCCGGACTTCCTCTTGAAGCTGGCGCTCCCCTTCGCTTACGCGGTGCCGGCGGGGACGCCGAACAGGGACGTCCGCACGCGCCCGGTTCCCGCGACCGGGCCGTACCAGGTCACCGCCTACAGGCCTGGGCGGTTCCTGGAGCTGGCGCGGAACCCGCGCTTCCAGGTGTGGTCGGCCGCGGCCCAGCCGGCCGGCTACGCCGATCGGATTGTCTGGCGGCTCCAGGTCAGGCCTGCGGCACAAGTGGCGGCGGTCGAATCGGGAAAGACAGACGTCGCGTTCGACGGCGTGCCTCCGGATCGGGAGGCCGAGGTCTCGACGCGGTACGCGAGCCAGGTGCGGGACGACCCGATACCGCGAACCACCTTCGCCTTCCTCAACACGCGCGTCTCGCCGTTCGACGACGTCCGCGTCCGCCGCGCGGTGAGCTACGCGGCGGACCGGGCAGCGTTCGTGAGCGCGGTAGGCGGGCCCGATCGCGCGCAGCCAAAATGCCAGGTGCTGCCGCCGAACTTCCCCGGCTATAGGCCGTACTGCCCGTTTACGCTCCGACCCGGGCCTTCAGGCGTGTGGAGCCAACCGGACGTGCCGAAGGCCCGCCGGCTGATCGCCGCCTCCGGCACGCGCGGGGCGAAGGTGACGGTCTGGATCCCGGCGAACCGGCGGCCGGAAGGCCGGCTCCTCGTGACGCTCTTGAGTCAGCTCGGCTATCGGACGCGGCCGAAGTACGTCGGCAGTAACGCATACCCGACGATCGCGGACCCGCGGCTGAGGATCCAGGCAGGCGTACTGTCGTGGGTGGCTGATTACCCCGCAGCGTCGAATTTCATCGCATTCTTCTTCAGGTGCCCAGCGCAGGCCCCGGGCGCCAACACGAACCCATCACAGTTCTGCGATCCGCGGATCGACACACAGATCAAGGTCGCGTTCGGACTCGAGGCGACCGATCCAGCCATCGCCGGCTCGCTGTGGTCCCAGCTCGACCGCGAGATCGTCGATCAGGCTCCGATGGTGCCGCTGGTGAATCCGAAGCAGGTCGACTTCCTCTCCTCGAGGGTCGGCAACTACGAGTACAACCCGCAGTTGGGGATGCTGCTCGATCAGCTCTGGGTGCGCTAGAAGCTCCGATGTCTAGCAGCGGAAGCTCGCAATCGCGCGCCCGCGACTTCCCGCGATGCCTTGCGCGACAAACGTTCCGCCGTCGTCATCACCCTTGAACGACCCGACGCGCCCAACCCATCGCCGCGAGCGGTAGTAGGCGATCACGTTTCCCAACGTTGGCTGCGATTGAGAGCCGGCGATACCGAGTGAGAAGTACGGAAGGCCGCCATTCGTGCTGCTTCCACCCAGCGACCTCGCTCCGATCCGGACCTGGAGGAGGCGAACGCCGCCGACCCTTTCTCGAGTGCACGAGCCGTGCGTGAAGAGTGCGGCCGGGAAGACGCTCAGCCGCGCAGTCGCTCGGCCGCAGTAGTGCGCAACGTGCCTGCTGATGCGGACGCAGGCAGTCGTAGTTCGAACCCCGGCATGGGAGGTCAAGCGGGGCGGGAGCATTCCGACCGCCGCCGCGATCACTACCGCGACCGCCGTGCGCGCGAGTGTCATAGGCGGCTGCATGCAGTTGAGCGAGGTGGGAATCCGAACCACATCGCCTTCGATCGTCGGCGCGAACGGTTGCTCGACGAGCTATTCGAAAGTAAACGAAGGCACGCTCCGCCTGTGTCGCGCGACCCTGCGGCCCAGGGTCTGAATCTCCACGACCCGTTTACCGGCGATTAGGCCGTAGGCAACCGCAGCCCTCAACGATCGGCGGCGTTGGTTCCTCGAGCAAGGAGGTAACAGATGAGAACCTTCCTTACCGGGTGGGGATTGGTACTCGCGCTCGCCGCCAGCGTCGTCGCCTTCAGTGCCGTCACGGCGACCGCGTCGGCGAACGGACTAACGGCCGCGCAGTTGCAGGCGCAGGGGTGGACCTGCGTCCTTGTCCCAGTGGAGAACCTGCTCCATTGCCGAAGTCCCGGCTCCGAGCCACTCGTCGCAGGACCCACTCAACTCGACTTCCTCGTCTTCGACGCGAGCGGTGACGCGTTCCTAGGAACGGAGCACCTGATCCGTTTCGACCTCTACCACGAACAGCCCTGCAACGGCACGCCGACGGGGCTATACGAGTTCATCCCTCGCGGCCCTGGCTACTACGCGTGCCACCACTTCGTCCTTCCCTGACCCGCCTACCTGAACCACAACATCGACTTCTGCAAAGACACAACTCGATCCAGCCTCGTCGTACAGATCCCGACAACAGAGAGGAGAACCCCGTGCACCGCCTCATCCTTCTCATGAAGAAGGCGGGAGTACTTGTTGTTGGCGTCGTCGCGCTTGCATACGCGAGCGCTGGCGTAGCCGCGGCGCCCGGGTCCACCTCACGCCATCCCGCCCATCCGCGCGCCGGCAAGGTCGTCGCGAAGGTGCCGATTCCCGCAGGCACCGGCGCCTTCGCGGTCGGCGAGGGAGCCGTCTGGTCGGTCAGCGATACCGGACCGGTGCTGACACGGATCGACCCGGACCGGAACGCGGTCGTCGCCAGCATCAAGCTCAACCTGGACAGTGTGTGCCCGCCGGACCCGCCGGGATGCGGCGACGCTGCTGTCGGTAACGGCGCGGTATGGGTGACGCACGTCGACGACGACACGGTCTCGCGCATCGACCCTGGAACGAACACCGTGACCGCGACGATCAAAGTCGGATCTCGACCTTTGGGAATTGCCGTGTCACAGGGTGCCGTGTGGGTCGCCAACGGCGGTGGGCCGAGCGTTTCGCGCATCGATCCAGTGACGAACCGCGTCGTGGCGACCATCCGTCTCGGGCCAGCCAGTGCGGCAACCGACCGCATGACCGTGAGCGCCGGCGACGGTGGGGTCTGGGTGACCATGACCAAGCTCGACGCCGTGATGCGAATCGATCCGACCACGAACGACGTCTCGGCGACCGTCAAGTTGTCGTGGCTGCGATCAGGCCAACCGTGTGGCTTTATCGCGTCGACGGAGAGCGCAATCTGGGCGGCGGGCGCCCACTGCGGTGCGTCGTCCGGTTTCGGCGTGGTCACGCGGATCGACCCGCGGAAGAACAGGGTGAGCAGGATCGTGACCGGCTTCAAGGCCCCGATCGGACTCGCGGTCGGCTTCGGTTCGCTGTGGGTGGCGGATCTCGATGCGAAGGCGATCGATCGCGTCAATTCGCGTACGGGTCGGATCGTCGCCCGTTTGCGGGTGGGCGGGCTTCCGATTCGACTGGGGATCGGCTTCGGATCGGTCTGGGTCCGCGACGACAGCGGCCGCGTGCTGCGGATCAGGCCGCAACGGTGAGCTCTACGGCTT
>VAWR01000083.1 GCA_005885245.1 Actinomycetota bacterium
TAACCACTCGGGACAGCGCAGCCTCCCTGCGGCGGCGGGGTCGTAGGCTGGTGATCCCCGAGCGCGTGCTCTCGTGGATCGTCGGCGTATCGTCGATCGCGGCGGTGTGCGTCGTATTGGTCGCGATAACGAGCGTCAATCAGGCGGCGGCAGCGAAGGCGGGCGACGCACCCGCCCTTCTGAATGACGTCGCCCGTGTTTATTCACTTGGAGTCGGCCAGGTCCGCTGTGCCTCGCAGTTGGAATGGGACACGGACCCGCATCGAACTAGGTTCAGCTGGGGGTACACGAACGTTCGCGGCGACTACACCGTTTTGCCGCCGATGATTTGTGCAGGCGCGATGAACGTCGGCAGCATTTCCGTCCCCGCGTGGCAGCAAGCGGCCGGAGTCTGGATGCTCGTCCACGAGGCGTTCCATCTGCGGCACTGGCGCTTCCGCCGCAATGAGGCGAA
>VAWR01000006.1 GCA_005885245.1 Actinomycetota bacterium
GTACGCGGCCTGTCCAAGAAGGTGCTCCTGAGGAAAGCGGCCGCGCCCCTCCTCCCGCGCGAGATCGTCCATGGGAAGAAACGTGGGTTCTCGATTCCCGCCGCGGCGTGGCTCCGGGGAGAGCTGGAGCCCTTCACCCGCGAGACGCTCTCGCCCGACGTTCTGCGTCGACAGGGTTTCTTCCGGCCCGACGTCGTCGGCCGACTCCTCGACGACCACGTGGCCGGCAACGAGGACCGGAGCCGCCAGCTCTGGGGCCTGCTCGCGTTCACACTCTGGTACGAGCGCCACGTCGAGAGGGAGCCAAGCGCAGCGCCGCGACCGGAAGTTCTCGTCGAAGGCTGACCTTAGACTGCTGCGGATGTCGAAGCCTTTGGTCGTCCACGTCGTCGGCGCGCGGCCGAACTACATGAAGGTGGCACCGGTCTACGCCGCGCTCGAGCGGCGAGGGAACGTCGAGCAGCGCCTGGTGCACACGGGCCAGCACTACGACACGCTGATGAAGGACGTCTTCTTCGCGGAGCTCCCGCTGCCGCGCCCCCACGTCCAGCTGGATGCTCAGACGACGGAGAGCGCACTGGGCGAGCTCGAGCGGGTGTTCGAGGAGCTCGAGCCCGAGCTCGTGGTGGTGGCCGGCGACGTCAATTCGACCCTGGCGGGCGCGGTGGCTGCGGCAAAGCTGGGCCTGCCCGTCTGTCACATCGAGTCCGGCCTACGGAGCAACGACTGGACGATGCCCGAGGAGTGCAACCGGGTGATCGCCGACCATCTCTCGACGCTGCTGCTGACGCACAGCGAGGACGCCGACAAGAACCTTGCGACGGAAGGCGTCCCCGAGCACCAGATCAACCGCGTCGGGAACACCATGATCGACACGCTCCGAGCGAACGAGGATGCGGCACGTTCCCTCGAGGCCTGGCGTGAATTCGGCCTCGAGTCAGGGCGCTACGTGCTCGTCACTCTCCACCGCCCGAGCCTCGTCGACGACCCGGACCTGCTCGCCCGGACGGTCGCGGGGCTCGAGGACATCGCGCGGACATTGCCGGTGATCTTCCCGGTGCATCCGCGCACGAAGCGGAATCTCGAGAGTGCGACGCACGTGCTCCTGACGGAGCCGCTCCCGTATCGCAAGTTCCTCTCACTCGAGGCCGACGCCGCGGCCGTCGTGACCGACTCGGGCGGGATCCAGGAAGAGACCACCGCTCTGCAGATCCCGTGCTTCACGTTGCGCGCGAACACCGAACGCCCGATCACGATCGAGCTCGGCACGAACACCCTGCTCGGCCTCGAGCCGGAGCGGTTGCGCGAGATTCCCTCGCTGCTCGCCCAGCCGAAGCTCGGAGAGATCCCGCCGCTCTGGGACGGACGCGCAGGCGAACGAGCAGCTGACGCGGTCGAGCGCCTGCTCGTCGGAGTCGCCGCCTGAAGGCGCACGGATCGAGCAGCACGGCGTGAAGGTCTGGGTCGACATGACGGCGTCGGCGCACGTGCTCGTGTTTCGGCCGCTGATCAAGCTCCTGCGCGAGCGCGGTGACGAGGTGGACATCACAGCCCGCGACTACGCTCAGACGCTGCAGCTCCTCGAGCTGCATGGGCTCGAAGCCACCGTGATCGGCCACCACGGCGGACGCTCGCGGCTCGGCAAGGCTCGCTCGCTCGCTTCACGGCTGCACGTGCTGCGAAAGTGGGCGCGACCGCGCGACTTCGAGCTAGCCCTCGCGCACGGGTCGCACGAGCTCACGCTGAGCGCCCGGCGGCTGGGGATTCCGAGTGCGACGACACATGATTACGAATTCGCGATGCTGCAGCACCAGCTCGGCATGCGCGCGGCGACGAAGGTCGTCGTGCCAGACTCGATTCCAGGCGATCGGCTGGAGCGCTTCGGGGTCAAACCGCCCAAGCTCTTGCGCTATCCCGGCCTGAAGGAGGAGTACTACCTCGCCGATTTCGAGCCCGATGCCCAGGTGCTGGCCCGCTGGCAGATCGACACCGGCCGGATCCTCGTGGTGCTGCGGCCGCCGCCCGACGTGTCTCTGTATCACCGGCATTCGAATCCGTTGTTCCCGCAGACCCTGGACCACCTCGGCCGGCTGGAGAACGTGCAGGCCGTAGTTCTGCCGCGAACGGACGCGCAGCGCGACTACGTGCGGGAACTGGAGCTGCCGTCGGTCCTCGTCCCCGATCGCGCCGTCGACGCGCAGAGCCTGATCGCGCTCGCCGACATCGTCGTCTCGGCCGGCGGGACGATGAACCGGGAAGCCGCCGCGCTCGGGGTGCCCGTGTACACGACCTACGGCGGCAGGCTCGGCGGCGTCGACGAGGAGCTGATCCGCCAGGGGCGACTCAAGCCGCTCACAGATCCCCGCGCGCTCGAGTTGAGCAAACGCGGGGAGGCATCAGGCAGCCGCGTCCGCCGCGATCCGGCGGTCCTGCTCGACCTGCTCCTCACCGCACGTCGCGACCACGCGTAGGACGTCACGCCCGTAGCGGTCGAGCTTCGTCGGCCCGATTCCAGGGACTGCCCCGAGCTCGGACAGATCGCGGGGCCGGCGTCCGGCGATCTCCGCGAGCGTCGAGTTGTGGAAGACGACGTATGCGGGCAGGTCGTCGGCGGTGGCCCGCTCGAGCCGCCAGCGCTTGAGGGCGCTGTAGAGCGGGTCGTCGGGCTCCGGTTCTCGCAGAGCTCGCGAGGTCCGCGTCGCGATTCCGAGCTCCACCAGGAAGCGGCTCGGCTTGCCGCTCCAGGTCAGAGCGAGCTGGCGCTTGGCGCGCGTCAGGCCGACGTAGAGCAGGCGCCGCTCCTCGGCGATCTCGACAGGCCTCTTCGCCTGCCGGATCGGCAGCTCTCGTTCCTCGATGCGAGGAACGAAGACGATGTCGAACTCGAGCCCCTTCGCACCGTGCAGGGTGAGCAGATGAACGCCGCGCCGCTCGGCGCCTGTCGACCCGAAGCGAGCTTCGAGCTCGGCGATGAAGTCAGCGGTCGTCCTGATGCCGTCGTCGAAATCCTGTGCGAGCCGGATGAGTCGGAAGAGATCGGCCTGGCGCACCAGCTCGCGCTCGCCGAGCTTCTCCGGCAGGCGTTCCCTCCAGCCCGCTTCCTCGGCCAGGCTGCGAACCACGGCCGCGACCGCGGTCGAGTCGACCTTGCGGAGCTGGCGCAGCAACTGCCGTGCAGCCTCGCGCCCGAGCAGAGCCGCGCCCTGGAACGGGATCTTCGCATCGTGGAACGGTTCCTCGAAGTCCGCGAGACGTGCATTCGTCCGGCACAGCACGGCCATCTCCTCGAACGGCGCACCTGCCTCGCGCAGCTTGCGGATGCGCTCCACCACGAACGCGATCTCCGCCTCACGTGTGGCGAACGACAGCGCGTCCGGCTCGGGCCCCGAGCCGAGCGTCGCGCGCAATACCTTCGTCGCGCCCCCGAGCGCCGGGACGATCCTGTTCGCCAGCCCGAGCACCTCGGGCGAGGAGCGGTAGTTCGCCTCGAGGCGGATCACCGCCGCACGCGGATACCGCGCCGGCAGGCCCAGCAGGTACTCGGGCGTGGCGCCCGTGAACGCGTAGATCGACTGGTAGTCGTCGCCCACCGCGCAAAGCTCGTCGCCGGAGCCGAGCCACCTCTCGAGCAGCGTCTGCTGGAGGAGGTTCACGTCCTGGTACTCGTCCACGGTGAACGCCCGATAGCGTGCGCGCACCTCGGCGAGCACCGCCGGCTCCCGGTCGAAGAGCCGGATGGTGAGCTCGAGCAGATCCTCGAAGTCCACGAGTCCGCGCTCGGCTTTCTGGTCCTCGTAGCGGTCGAAGACGCGCAGCATCAGCTCGGACGGGATCGGAGGCTCGTGCTCTCCGAGGCCCGCCAGATAGATAGCGGGCGTCAGCCGGCGGTTCTTCGCCCACTCCACCTCGGTTGCCAGATCTCCCGCCGGACGGAACTTGTAGGGCGGCGGCAGCGTGTTGCCGATCTGACGCAGGGCGAGAGCCTTGGAGGGGAAGATCTTGCCGAGCTCGCCGCCGTGCTCTCGCAGCTGGGCGAGCGCCGCGGAATGGAACGTGCGCGCGGTCACTGCCTGGACGCCGAGCGCGGCCAACCGTTCGCGCATCTCGGTCGCAGCCTTGTCGGTGAACGTCACCGCCAGGATCTCCCGCGCCGCGAAGACCCCGCTTGCCACCTGGTTCGCGATCCGGCGCGTGATCGTGGTCGTCTTGCCCGAGCCGGCTCCCGCCAGGATGCAGACCGGGCCGCGCACGGTCTCGACCGCGCGTCTCTGCTCGGGATTCAGTCCGGCGAAGATGCGCTCGGCGTCCACTACGCCACCCTAGAGGCGGGCGAGGACGGAGCCGGCACGAAAGACGCGCGCGAGACGAACATCCTTGCGCCGAAACCGCAACCGCGGGAGCGCGGCCGCACGGGGACAAGCGGTCTCCAGACTTTCCGGCCCGTCTCTCTCTTCAGGCGTGGTCGGGATTGGCGGCGTGTCGGCTGGCGGGGTCGACGCCGGCGAAGGTGAGGAAGTCCTTCATCCGGAACGAGGAGCCCGCTCGACCAAGGGTCGGCGTCCACTTCGGCTTCTGCACGAGGTACGACGACGGGTCGCTCTGGATCAGGCCGATCAGAACCTCGGCGACGATCCGTCCGCCGACCGGTCCGAGCGTCAGTCCGCCCGCTCGCAGTTCCGCTTCCTTGAGGACGTAGTACCAGAGCGGCGTGCTCTTCTCGAACCGCGCCGACCCCTGCAGCTTGGCCATGTCGCTGTAAGGCCCCAGCTCCGCGAGCTCGATCGGACCAAGCCTGTCGACGTTCATCGCGTCTGCGATCTTCTGGCCGGAAGGCAGGCTCCACGTGAGCTGCCGCAGGAGATTGCGCTGTGGCAGCGATTGCGGCGTGTCGTGGCTGGCGATCGCGCCCAACGGCAGGTTGAACAGGGCCGTCGAGATCTTCGTGTCGATCTGCTTGTTCGGCTTGATGTTCCCGTCACCGAAGTCGAAGAAGGTCTGCCAGCCGATGAAGCGCCGGGGCGCTCGGGCGCCGCCACGCAGATCGACCGGATCGGTCTGCGACTCCCCGGCCGGGTCGAAAACCATGCCGAAGAAGGGACCGCCGTCGGCGTTCCCCTTCAAGTTGGCCCGATACGACGGCCGCACCATGCTATGCCCGAACCGGTATGCGGCAGCCTGGAACTCCACGGGCATGAAGCCCTCCCGCATGCGCGGCTTGTAGAAACGACGACCGTTCTTCAAGACGTCGTCCACCATCGCCTGGCCGACGAACAGCGGCAGGAACTCCTTCAACACCATCCAGTGGTAGTGCCAGGTCGTCAGCTGTCGCGCCTGCTCGAACGTTGCGGCCCCTGTGTAACCGTTGTCGCGGGCCCAGTCGACCGCCTTGTTGTGGAAGAGCATGAAGGCACAGTGCAGACCCGCGATCATCATGTTCTCGTCGTTGCGCGGATCGGGGATGATCGCCGCGTTCGACCCCTCCGCCCGCTGATGGTCCTCGAAGAGGCCTCCGAACCCGATCGCCAGCTTGTCGTGGTCGGAAGGGTCGTACAGCTGCGCGCTCGCCACCGGACCGGCGCCGTACACCGAGTCGAGATCGAGCGACGGCGTGCGCGCGTTGGGGGACGTGCCCGGATCCGTCGTCACCCCCAGTTTCGACGTGGTGTCGAAGGTGATGTCGTGGTCGACGAACTGACCCATGAAGGTCGTGCCCGCCGTGTGGGTCGGGTTGTTCCTGTTGTTCGCGCTGAGGCTGAGATCGGTGATCAGGAGCACCGGCCCCTTGCTGAGATCGTCCTTCGCATCGAGCAGACCGCCCGGCTTCCCCAGCTCGAGCAGCGCGGCCTGGACGTCAGCCGACGGCTGCGCGAACGGCGGCAGGCTCGGGAAGATCCGTCCGAACGTCGTCGGGCTCGTGGCGACGGTCGCACTTCGAGCCGCCTGCGGCGCGAAGGCAGCGGTGAGGCCTCCCGACATCGCGACCGCGCCCGCACCGACGCCGGCCCGCTTCAGGAATCCGCGCCGGCTATAGCGCGAGCTCGTCGTCTCTTCCTCGGTCGTGCTCATTTGCTGCTCCTTTCGCCCCCCGGCCTCATGCCAATGGCTGTGCTCATCGACCGCATGGCAACCAAGCGTACGACGATGATCCGGAAATGGAAGAGGGGGTTTCCCTACATCGCTGCCTGGGCGCGGGCGCCGCCGTCAGGGCCGGCCGAGATGCGAGAAGGGTCCGGCTAGTGCAGCGTGTCTTCGAGCACGGCCGCGCCGGCTCGGCGGGGCTCGCGCAGCATCGCGGCGAGCTTCGACACGACATCCAGCGTCTCGCCGCGCTCGACCATGCGGCCGAGGCCCGTGAGCTCCTCGTCGAGCCAGTCGACGTCGATCGGCGGACGGGCTGCACGCAGGATCTTCGGATGGGACGTCGGCCCGACCGTCTCCCCGGCCGTCCACAGCTCCTCGTGCAGCTTCTCCCCCGGACGCACGCCCACGAAGGCGATCGGGATCTCCGTCTCCGGCACCTTGCCCGAGAGCCGGATCATGTTGCGCGCGAGCTCCAGGATCTGCACGGGCTCGCCCATGTCGAGCACGTAGACCTGACCTCGCCCGCCGATCGCGCCCGCCTGCACGACCAGCGACACCGCCTCCGGAATCGTCATGAAGTAGCGGGTCATCTCCCGGTGCGTGACCGTCACCGGTCCGCCCTTCTCGATCTGGCGGCGGAAGATCGGGATCACGCTGCCGGACGAGTTGAGCACGTTGCCGAACCGGACCGCCACGAAGCGGGTGCTGATGTCGTCGCGGTGCCCGTACCCCTCGACGATCCACTCGCAGAGGGCCTTCGACTGACCGAGCAGATTCCTCGGATTCGCCGCCTTGTCCGTGGAGACGAGCACGAACCGCTCCGTGCCGTACTCGACCGCGACCTCTGCGATCGCGCGGGTGGCGAGCGTGTTGTTGCGCACCGCCTCGAGCGGATTGGCCTCGAGCAGCGCGACGTGCTTGTACGCGGCCGCGTGGAAGACGACGCCGGGCCGGTAACGCTCGAAGACCTGGCTCATCTTCGCGCGGTCGCCGCAGTCGCCGAGCACGGTCGCCACAGCGGAGAAGTCACGCTCGTCCACGAGCTCACGCTCGATGTCGAAGAGCGCCGCCTCGGACTGCTCGACGAGCACGAGCCGCGCCGGCAGGACACGCGCGATCTGGCGGCAGAGCTCGGCGCCGATCGAGCCGCCCGCACCGGTCACCAGGACGGTTTCGCCCGAGAGGTACTTGGCGATCGACCTGACGTCGACCTCGACCGGCTCCCGGCCGAGGACGTCCTCCACCTGGACGGGACGGATCTGACCCGCCAGGTTGAGATCGCCGGAGATCAGCTCGTAGAGGCCCGGGAGCGTCTTCACCGGGACGTTTGCGTCCTGCGCGATCTCGACGACCTGCCGTCGGGTTCCACCCGACGCGGAGGGGATGGCGATCAGAACCTCGTCGGGCGGGTTGTCGCGGAGGATGTGCGGCAGGTCCTCGGTCGTACCGAGCACGCGGATGCCGTGCAGGCGGATGTTCTTCTTGCGCGGATCGTCGTCGATCAGGCCGATCGGCGTGTAGCCGTGCGCGGGCGCCTTCAGCATCTCGCGCACGACGAGCTGCGCCGCATCGCCTGCCCCGACGACGATCACCTCCTTACCCCGTGCGATCAGCGAGGCCGCGCCGGGACGTTCGATCATGCTGCGGGCGATCAGTCGCGTGCCCGCGACGAGGGCGAGCAGGATCAGCCAGTCGAGCACCGCGATCGAGCGCGGCAGCGGGAAGCCCTTGACGGGATGCGCGAAGTAGACGACGAGGTCTGCGGCGACGCACGCAACCGTGACGCCGCGCGCCGCTCCCCACATGTCACGCGTCGAGACGTACCGCCACCAGCGGTTGTAGAAGCCGAACGCGATGAAGACCGCCAGCTTGATCGCGACGGCGACGAGGATGGTGTCCAGCATCAGCCGGTGGTACGGCGTGGGCACGCCCTTGTCGAACCTGAGCCAGAACGCAAGCCACCAGGCGAGCGCGATCAGCGCACCGTCGGCGAGGAGCTGCCAGATGCGGTGCCTGTTGATGGGAATCACGAGGCCACCGGCGCGGCCGCCTGCACGACAGAGACGACGCGCTCTTGCTCCGCCGTGCCGATGCCGGCCCAGAGCGGGATCGAGAAGTTGTCCTGCGCGAGCTGCTCGGTCACGGGGAGCGAGCCGCGGCCGTAGCCGAGACCGGCGAGCGCCGGTTGCAGGTGGAGCGGGGTCGAGTAGTACACGGCACTGCCGATCCCTTCGGCCTTCAGAGCAGCGCGGATGCGGTCCCGCTCGGGCGAGCGACAGACGAACAGGTGGTATGCGTGGCCCGCCTCGTCCTCGGGCAACTCGCACGCGGAGCCGAGCCCGAGCTCTGCGTAGCGCCCGGCAGCCTCGCGGCGCTGCGCGACCCAGCCGTCCAGCTCCTCGAGAAAGACGCGGAGGAGCGCAGCCTGGAGCTCGTCGAGCCGTGAGTTGTAGCCGATCAGCTCGAAGTCGACCTTGTCGCGCGAGCCGTGGAACCGCAGCCGGCGCACGTGCTCGGCCAGCTCCTCGTCGTCCGTCGAGATCAAGCCACCGTCCCCCATGCAGAAGAGATTCTTCGTCGGATAGAAGCTGAACGTCGACGCGACGCCGCTGCGCGCGATGTCCGGCGAGCCGAACGCCTGCGCTGCATCCTCGATCACCGGCACCCCGAGCTGGTCGAGCTCGGCGAGTGGCGCAGGACGGCCGAAGAGGTGCACCGCGATCACGGCCTTTGTTCGGTCGGTGATTCGCACGGAGACATCTTCGGGATCGAGATTCATCGTCGTCGCATCGACCTCGGCGAAGACCGGGGTCGCGCCTCGACGGGCGACCGCCTCGGCAGTGGCGTAGAACGTGAACGCGGGACAGATCACCTCGTCGCCCACTCCGACACCGAGGGCGTCCAGGACGAGCACCAGGGCATCCGTACCGTTGGCGACGCCGACGCTCGCGCGGACTCCGAGGTAGGCGGCAGCCTCGCGCTCGAACGCGGCCACGTTCGGGCCCAGGATGAACTCACCGCCGACGAGCACGCCCTCGATCGCCTCGCGAATGCGGGGCAGCAGCGGCTCGTACTGTGCCTTTACGTCAACCAGCGGGATCGGACGCACAGGAGGAAAGTCTAGAAGGCGCCGACTCGGCGGCGGCGCCGAGCCCACATACCTAGGGCTGAGCACGTCCCTCGACGCCACTCGTCTTCTGGGAAGACCGTCTCCAGCGGACGATCAAATATGCGGCGAGAGCGAGAACGGCGGCAACGACCGCGTACTCAACGAAGCTGAAATCGTGATGGAAGCGCTCGTAGCTCTTCCCGGCGGCGTAGCCGGCCCCGGCGATCGCAAAGGACCACACTGCCGAGCCGAGCAGCGTCAGGACGGTGTAGCGCCAGAACGGCATCCGAAAGACTCCCGCCGGAATCGAGATGAACGAACGGATGACCGGGGTCACCCGCCCGATCAGGACGGCGAGGTCGTCCCAGCGATCGAACCAGCGTTCGGCTCGGTCCAGCTTGGCGGGGCTCAGGTGTAACCACCGCCCGCGTTGCTCCAACAGAGGACGGCCGCCGTAGAGGCCGATCGCCCAGCCGGCGATCGCGCCGACGAGATATCCGAGTGTTCCCGCCAGCGCCATGGCCACGAACCCCCACGCGTGGGAGGAGATGCGCGAGCCGAAGAGGTCGACGTGCTGGCCCGCGAACGCACCGGCGGCCAGTGCACCCGCGTACACCATGACGAGCTCACTCGCTGCCGGGAAGACCGCGTCGATCGCCATCAGCCCGAACACGGCGTAGAGGCCGTGGTTTCCGATCAGCGAGGTGAGCGAGCTCGTGACGCTGGCTACCGGCACCCGCCGGACACTAACGGCGCAGGCGGAAGGGGGACGTCAGCTCCACCGCACCGACGTCGTTCGTAGCGGTCGCACTGAAGAGGTAGGCGCCGGGGCGCCCGGTCCAGGTGATCGAACCGTCGCCGGCCGGCAGGTTCCGGCTCGCCAGCGTCCGCACGAGCCCGCCGCCGGGTGTCTCGATCCGGACCGCGACCCGGGCTGGTCGGGCGAGCTTGAAGGTCGCGGTGACCGTCCGGCCCGCCGCGCGGGCCGAGAGGAACCCGAGCGTGTTGTTGAGCGCGAACTGGCGGTCGGCCACGGAATGGCGGCCGAGATCGTCGTCGGCAACGACGTGAAACGTCCAGGTTCCTTCCGGCTGGCCGGCGCCCGTCCACGGGAAGCGATAGGTCCCCGCGGCGCGTGACCCCGAATCCAGAGGCAGCACGACACCGCCCGGACCGCTGAGCGTCGCACTCACCGTCGAGGGACGTACGAGCTTGTAGACGAGCGACTGCGTGTCGTCGACGCCGTCCGCATTCGGTGACAGGACGCGGGCATTTGGCGTGGGCGCATAGACCCCGTAGTAAAAGAGCGTGAGCGCCTCCGCCACGGGACGCTCGCCTCCCGCATCCGAGGGCCGGTTGAGCAGTTTGCCGTCGAAGGCCATCGTCGTCGAGCCGCCGGAGTCGAGCGCGGAGGCGGTCACGCAGCCGAGGCGCATCATCGTCAGGGCGAGCTCGAAGTTCGTCAGGCCGGTGCTGTATCCCGGTTGCCGGCCGTCGACGGCGACGAGCAGAATCCGGCCGTCGGCTGTCTGTCCCACTCCCGTTCGCGCCGAGCGCGGCGCCAGCTGCTGCGTCGTGAAGTCCTCGAAGGACCGGTACACGGGCCTCCCGTCGCGCACGATGATCGGTCCGCCCCCGACGGCCTCGAGCACGTTCGACCAGGGCGGCGTGAGCGTCAAGAGCACTGTCACCTTCCCTCCGATCGGCGCCTCGGCCGAAAGGAAGCCGGCCTGCGCGCCGCGCGCGACGAGCACTGCGCCGTCGGCTGGAATCGGCTGGTTGCCGCCGCTGACGTACTGCGTCACGGTTCCCGTCAGCGGCGTGTTCGGCCTCGTCGCGGGGAAGGGTTGGACGATCGCCTGCGCGCCGCCGCTCTCGGCCGGCGTTCGCGGGCCCCACGCACGCGTGTAGAGCGTCGTGCGATTTGCGCGCGGCGGCTCGTTGATGCCGAGGATGCGCCGCTGCCCCGATCCCTGCCACGTGCCCGCAAGACGCACGCGCTCGACATGGAGAAGACCGTCGCTGTCGATCCCGACGGTCGACCGAAGGTCGACCGGAGCGCTGTCGAGAACCCCGCCTCGGATGAGGGCGCCCGTCGGATGCCCGTCCGCGAAGCTGAACAGATCGCCGTTGACGGCGGCCACCGTTGCCTGAGCCGAGACGCGCTTCTCCATCGACGTCACGCGCTCGCGCCCGATGATCGAGTCGTTCGACAGGACCGGCTTCAGGGCGTACAGGCCGCCCGGTCTCGGGGAGGAGATGACGTGGATCACCACCGGCCCATGGGAGGTGAACTCCACCTGCCGCGAGTAGACGACACCCGGAAGCAACGTCTGGCCACGGACCGGAGTGGCCGCGGGAGCGGTTCCCGGAATCGCCAAAATCCCTGCACAGAGGGCACAGATGACGGCGTTGCGCACCACGACCCCGCGCGAGGGTAGCCGATGGTTCGGCTGGGCCGTGCAAAACATCTGTAATGGCCGAACGGCGGTTGTACTGTGTTTCCCTGGCCACCGCGGCCCCGTGCCGCCTGAGGAAGGGGAGTCATGACACGCGCACTCATCATCGTCGCGATCGCGATTGGTGCCGTTTCCCTCTACGTAACGACGGCGCCTGCGGGGCAGCAGGCGGTCACTCCGAAGCAGTTCGCCGCGCTGACCAAGAGGGTCACGAAACTCGAAAAGGACAACAAGCTTCTGCTCGGTTTTGCGGGAATCGTTGCGACATGTCTGGACCAGGCCGCACTCCCCACGACCAAGGCGCCCGCCTACCACGTGCCCGCAACTGGAGAGGCGACCGACTTCTACGTGCTCGGGACGACCAATCTGGACTGCGTAAACGTCCTCAACGCGCCGGCGCTCAAAAATCTACGCGCAAGGCTGGGACGCTGAACTAGGGATTCGAATTCTGCGCGTGCCGGCGCGCCTGCTGTCGCAGGCGTTCCTGCGCTTCGAGAACGTGACCGTGCGCGGCCCAGCCGTGGGCCGCGCCGCGGGGCACCTCGCCGTTCCGGAAGTGTCCGGCCGCGGTGCGGCAATGCTGCGCGGCCAGCTCTAGCTCGGCGGCGGCATCGTCGTAGAGCTCCGCCTCGGACGCCAGGCGATCGTTCAGTTCCAGACCTTGACGTCGCGGTAGAGCGTGTCGCGCTGCACGGGTGTCTTCCCGAGGGCCTTGATCAGATGAACGAGCTCCTCGGTCGACGTTCGATGCGTCGTGCCGGCCGCCGAGACGACGTTCTCCTCGATCATCACCGAGCCCATGTCGTCGGCACCGAACCCCAGCGCCACCTGACCCACCTTCATCCCTTGCGTGACCCAGGACGACTGGATGTGGGGGACGTTGTCCAGATAGATCCTCGAGACTGCCTGCGTCAGTAGATAGTCGAACGACGTCGGCATGTCCTCGCGCGCGACCTTTCCGGCAAGCCGGTTGCCGTCATTCTGGAACGTCCACGAGATGAAGGCGCGAAAGCCGCCGGTCTCGTCCTGCAGCTCCCGGATGCGGCGCATGTGCTCGACGCGGTCCGCACGGGTCTCGACATGGCCGTACATCATCGTGGCGGTCGTCGACATACCGAGGCGGTGCGCGTGGCGCATGACGTCCAGCCACTCCTTCGTCTTCGTCTTCTTCGGCGCGATCTCGTCACGGACGCGGTCGACGAGGATCTCGCCGCCGCCGCCCGGGATCGAGTCGAGGCCCGCGTCCCGAAGCCGGGAGATCGTCTGCCAAAGCGTCAGCTTGCTGCGGCGCGCGATGTGCTGGACCTCGGGCGGCGACAGAGCATGCAGGTGGATCTTGTAGCGCGACTTGATCGAGCGGAAGAGATCCTCGTAGTAGTCGATCCCGAGATCGGGGTGGTGGCCGCCCTGCATGAGGAGACCCGTGCCGCCGAGCGCGATCGTCTCCTCGATCTTCTTGAAGATGACCGGCTTCGGCAGCAGGTAGCCCTCGCGCGTATCGCCGGGACTGCGGTAGAAGGCGCAGAAGTCGCAGTCCGTGTAACAGATGTTGGTGTAGTTGAGGTTGCGGTCGATGATGAACGTGATCCGGTCCGGATCGGCCTTGCGGTTGCGAATCTCGTTCGCGGCGCGCCCAACGGCCACAAGGTCGCGGGACTCGAGGAGCGAGAGCGCTTCGTCGTCAGAGAGCCGTTCTCCCTCGAGCGCCTTGTCGAGGATCTGCGTGACGCTCACGTCACGCCTCCGTACCGGTGCCTGGCACCGGTACGTGGTCGGGCAGGCGGCAACGCACGAGGGTTCGCTGCCTTGCGTGACACTCGTGCGCGCGCCTCGTACCCGTGCCTGGCACCGGTACGTGGCTCATGCGACCACGGCCTCTCGGACGAACCTCAGCTCCGGGACCTCCTCGAGCTCGCCCGCCTCGTGGGCCAGCTCGAGGAACGTCATCAGCCCTGCCCGTTCCCGCGGGCCGAAGCGGTAGCGCAACTTCTCGAAGTACCGTGCGAGGAAGCCGGCCGGATAGCCATACCGCTCGCTCGCCTCGTGGGCGAGGCGTTCCGGCTCGGCCCGGGCGAGCCGCACCGACGCGACCAGGGCATCCTCGAGCTCCCCCAGCCCGGCCGCGACAGGCTCCGGGCACGCCCAGACGGCGAAGACCATCGGCAGCCCGGTGCGCTCGAGCCAGAGACGGCCGAGGTCGTAGTGCGGGGTGGGATCCTCGAACGCGGACTTCAGCGCCGCGTCGCCGATCAGGAGCTTCGCATCGGCGTCCTCCCCGAGCGGAACGTGGTCGGCTTCCGGCAGGAGCACCTTCGTCAGCACGACCGAGGTCGCAGACTCGGGCGTCACTGCGACGGATCGAACCTGCTCGAGCGGCTTGCGCGACACGAGCTGGATGGAGTCGACGGCCCCTTCCGAGCCGACGCACAGTCGCGGGAGCAGCCGCAGCCTGTCGGCGTTGCGCGCGTACTCGATCGACGAGATGGGGGCGAGGTCGAGCTCGCCGGCCAGCAGCCGTCTGTTCAGCTCGGTGGGCACCCCCTGCACCTCCTGGACGTCGGCCTCCAGTCGGTAGAACACCGGCGCCATGTTCACGTAGGAGATGCGCCCGAGCCTCACCATCGCCGGACCTCCCCGTAGAGCGTGTCCCGCTGGACGGGAATCCGTCCGGCGTCGCGGACGAAGCGCACGAGCTCCGGGATCTTCTGCTCCGTCTCGGTCCGCGCACCCGCGGCGTGAAAGATCTGCTCACGCACGACGGTCCCCTGCACGTCGTTCGCGCCGAAGTGCAGCGCGACCTGCGCCAGCGGCAGGCCCATCATGATCCAGTACGCCTTGATGTTCGCGATGTTGTCGAGCAGGAGCCGGGAGACCGCGATCAGCTTCAGGTCCTCAGACCCGGTCGTATGTCTCCACCCGCGCCGCTCGAACACCGTGTTCTCCGGGTGGAACGCGAGCGGGATGAAAGCAAGGAAGCCGCCGGTCCGGTCCTGCTGGTCGCGCAGCTGCAGCAGGTGGTCGACGCGCTCCTCGTATGTCTCGACGTGCCCGTAGAGCATCGTGCAGTGAGTCGGGATGCCGAGGCGGTGTGCCGTGTCGTGCGTATGGAACCAGAACTCGGGATGCTCCTTCCCGGGCGCCACCAGCCGGCGCACCCGGTCCGCGAACACCTCGGCGCCGCCCCCCGGCAGCGAACCGAGCCCCGCCTCCTGCAACGTGCGCAGCACGTCCTCGTGCGTCAGTCCCGAGAGCTTGGTCATGTGGTGGATCTCGCTCGCCGTGAAGAGCTTCAAATGAACGTCGGGCAGGGCCTCGTGCAGCGAGCGCACGATGTCGACGTAGTACTCGAAGTCGACATGAGGACTCTCGCCGCCGACCATATGGATCTCGGTGAAACCCGTCAGCTCGTGCTGTCGCACCGCATCCCCGACGAGCTCTTCGCCGGTGTAGGTGTAGGCGTCAGATTGCTTCTGCGTGACTGCGAAGGCGCAGAACTTGCACTTCACGCGACAGACATTCGTTTGGTTGAGATAGAGGTTCTGGACGAAGTAGACGCGGTCGTCGCCGCCGCGTCGCCGCCGAGCGTGATCTGCAAGCTCACCCAGCGCGAGCAGGTCGTCGCTCTCCATCAGCGTGACGCCGTCCTCGAAGTCGAGCCGCTCCCCCGCCTCCACCTTGTCGCGGATCGGAGCGAGCGAGTCGGTGCGTTCCAGGAGGGCCACTACCGCTCGCGATCGACGACTGCGTAGGTGAGTGACTCGAGCTCCTCCCGGTGCAGCTCGCCGTTCAGGCAGGCGCGGGCGCTGCGCGCGTACGCGAGCGCAACCTCCCTGCTTTCCTCGATCGCGCCGGTCGAGGCGACGCGGAGCAGGGCGCCCTCGAGCTGGAGGCCGCCCGCGAGCGCTGCCCGCACCGCCTCGTCGCGCCGGGCCGCGAGTAGGAGCGGCAGCGTGGGCGTTCCCTCGCGCAGATCCGTGCCCGCGATCTTCCCGGTCTCGATCGTGACGCCCGAGCAATCGAGGATGTCATCCGTGATCTGGAACGCGACGCCGAGGGCGAGCCCGAACGCTCCCGAGCCGCCCGCGAGCCGGCACGCCGCCTCGAACAGCTTTCCGGTCTTGAGAGTGCAGCGCTGGAGGTACGCGTCGACGGTCGTGTCGGGATCGAAGCGCTGCGACCGCTGCAACGCCTCCCCACGGGCGAGGCAGAGGGTGGCGTTCGCGAGGATGGCGACCGCACGCGCGTCACCGGTCGCGGAGAGCTCTGCGAACGCGCGCGCGAAGAGATAGTCGCCGGCAGTGCGCGCGGCCTCGGTACCGTGCGCCGACCAGGCAGAGGCGTGGCCGCGGCGCAAACGGGCGCCGTCGATGAGGTCGTCGTGCATGAGCGTGGCGAGGTGGACGAGCTCGACGGAGACGCCGGCGATCACCGGAGGTTCAGCGTCCGGCGGAGTGGACAGGTAGACGAGCAGCGGTCGGAGACGTTTGCCGCCGGCCGCGAGCGCCTCGGCGCCAACGTCCGCGACAACCCCACGGTACGCGGCGACAGCCCGCTCGAGCCGGTCCTCGAGCTCTAAGAGGTAGGCGTCGAGCCCAGGGGCCTCGCAGATCTCGGCGAGCGCGCTCATTCGCCGACGGCCGTGTGCAGCGCGACGATCCCCCCGGCGAACAGCCGCACGCGTACGTCACGGAATCCCGCCGCGGCGATCACCTCGGCCAGCTCCGCCGGCCCCGGGAAGCGACGGACGCTCGCAGGGAGATACGTGTACGCAGACCCACCCGGAAGCACTTTGCCGAGCAACGGGATGACTCCGTCGAACCAGAACCGGTAGAACGGCGCGAGCACTCCACGCGGCCTCGTGATCTCGAGGATTCCGAGCCGTCCGCCCGGACGCAAGACTCGGCGCAGCTCCGCCAAGGCGCGCGCGAGGTCGTCCACGTTCCGGACGCCGAAGCCGACGGTGGCCGCATCGAAACTCGCGTCGGCGAAGGGCAGGGCGAGCAGGTCGCCACGGATCCACTCCAGCTCGGGCGCCTTGCGCCGGGCGCGCTCGAGCATCCGTTCGGAAAAGTCGAGTCCTGTCACCCGCCCACCACTGCGTGCTCCTGCAATCGCGAGATCGCCCGTGCCGCAACAGGCGTCCAGGACGTCGTCGCCGGACATCACGACGCCCTCTGCGGTGATCCGCCGCCAGCGACGGTCGAGACCCGCCGTCATCGTGCGATTCATCACGTCGTAGACGGGCGCGATGCGGTCGAACATCCGCTGGACGGCGTCCGGCGAGAGGCGACCGGACTCGTAGCCGACGGTCATTCGCCCCACCGCTTCACGAGCTGGACGTCCAGCCCCAGCTGATCCAGCGCCCGCCCGACGATGAAATTCACGAGATCGTCCACGGTCTCCGCGCCGTGATAGAAGCCGGGCGCGAGGAAGAGCACGGTCGCGCCAGCCTCCTTGACCGCGAGCAGGTTGCGCAGGTGGATGAGCGAGAGCGGCGTCTCGCGTGGCATGAGGACGAGCTTGCGTTCCTCCTTGAGCGCGACCGACGCGGCGCGGTGGATGAGATTCGTCATCGCGCCGGAGGCGATCGTGCCGAGCGTGCCCATCGAGCACGGACAGATCACGTACGCATCCACCCTGGCCGACCCGCTTGCGTATGGCGCCTTCCAGTCATTCGGCTCGTAGACCGTCACGTTCCCGGCCTGGGCGTGTTCGAGCAGGCGGGCCAGAGTCTCGTCGCGCGAGAGCCGCGCGTTCCCGTAGAGCTCGGTCGCGAGCACCTCGATGCCTGCACTCGACGCACAGATCCCGAGCTCGACGTCCGCCCCCGCCAGCGCCTCCACGAGCCGAGCCGCGTACGGAGCGCCCGAGGCGCCCGTTATGCCGAGGAAGACGCGCACCGCAGGGCTATTTTGGACCCTTGGACGCGAGGAGAAACGCCGCCAGCTGGGACAGCTGCTGATCGGAGAACCCGAACTTCGGCATGATGTTGTTGCCGAACTGCGAGGGGTCGCGGATGTACGCCATGAGCTGCTGCTTCGACTTCCCTCTCGTGGCTTCCGCGCTCAGATCGGGCGCCCCCTGGTTCGAGCTGCCGGTACCGAGATAGGTATGGCAGGCGGTGCAACCGGAGCTGGCGAAGATCTTCGCTCCCGCGACCGCCTCCGCGTTGTTGGCGAAGCCCTGTCGCTGTGCCCACGACGGAACAGCCTGGACGACCTCGCTGGCGAGCGCCTCCTTCGCGATCGCGCCCTTGTACGTCAACTCCCCCATGGAAATCACCACGAGGATGGCCGCAACGATGGCGACGGGCCGCCGCGTCAGGCGCCGCTCCATCCGCCGGTCGAGGAACGGCAGCGCAAACGCGATGATCAGCATGACCGTTGGAATCCCGACCGTCCCGAGGATCACCGAGTCCGGCCACTTGAAGATCCGCAGCAGGTAGAAGAGGAAGTAGAAATACCAGTCGGGCCGCGGCACGAAGTTCGTCGTCGCCGGATCGGCGGGCTCGGAGTAACGCGGGCCGAGCAGGCACGAGTCGCCGCTGCCGCAGGTCTTGGGATCCTCCCCCGAGGTGTAGTACCAGACGGCGGCGAGCCCGATGATCACCGACACGACCACGAGGCTCATCACCGTGTCGTGGAACATCGCGTAGGGATAGAACGGCTTCCCGCGCCTCTTGACGTCCTCCTTGTACCGCTGGTGTTGCCGGCGCCACTCGTCGGTGGTGGCCATTACGTGTCAGCTCCGTTGCGGCGCCAGGCACTTCGTCCGGACGGCTGCGTCAGGCCGCTCCGCCCGTTCTCGGAGGGCTTCTCGTTCCAGTCCGTGCCGGCTGCCTCGCGCGACCACGGCGGCGAAGTCACGCCGAGCCGGATCACGAGATAGAGGTGCAGCCCGATCAGCGCGAAGATCGCCCCGGGAAGGAGCAGCATGTGCAGCGAGTAGAAGCGGCTCAACGTGTCGCCGCCGATCTCCGCGCCCCCACGGAGAAAGTCGGCGAGGAAGGGACCCAGGATCGGCGCGGTGCCGTTGAGGTTGATGCCGACCACGGTCGCCCAGTAGGCGGTCTGATCCCAGGGCAGCAGGTAGCCGGTGAAGCCCTCGAGCATCCCGAACACGAGCAGGGTCACGCCGATGATCCAGTTGAGCTCGCGCGGGTACTTGTAGGCGCCGAACAGGAACACGCGCGCCATGTGGAAGAACAGCAGGATGATGAAGACGCTGGCGCCCCACTTGTGCATGCCGCGCACGAGCCAGCCGAGCGTGAGGTCGTTCGTGATGTGCTGGATCGACCCGTAGGCAGCGGACGTGCCCGTTGCCGGGTTCACGGTCGCGTCCGGCTGGTAGTACATCGCCAGGATCACACCGGTGAGCGCTTGCACGAGGAACGCGGTCAGCGTCGCGGAGCCGAGCGTGTGGAACCAGTTGGTGTCCCCGGGAACCTTGCGGAAGAGGAAGTACCGGAGTCCGCCGATCAGGCCGGAGCGCTCTTCGAGCCAGTCGATCGGATAGTTGATCGCGGCTTCGAGCTGGCGGCGCCGGGCGGACTTGCGGGTGCGGGTCGTGACCGCCACTAGTGAGGAGGCTGTAGCGGGTAGAAGATCTGCTCCCAGCCGTCGACATGCTCGCCCGGCCCGGTGAGCTTGTACTTGTGGATCCTGGCGTTCTTCCCCTCGCCGTCCACGTGCGCGACGCTGTACGGCTTGCCGAGGACGAGACGTCCGTCGACGACCTCGAAGTCGTAGCGGTCGAGCGCGCGCACCGGCGGTCCGGACACTCGGTTGCCCTCCGAGTCGTACTGCCCGCCGTGACACGGGCAGCCGTAACCGCCTGCCGGGATTGTGGGGATCATCGTGATCTCCTGCCCGTTCTTGCCCTTGATCTCCTTCGCCTGATTGTCCTGGACCGGTCCGTTCGGTTGCACGGGACAGCCGAGGTGGGCGCAGCGGTTCGAGATGATCGTCAAGCTCGGCTTGCCGTTCAGGAACCCGTTGTTGCGGATGTACGCGGTTCGGTGCGAGACGTCACCGGTCTCCGGGTGCATGAAGAACTTCGTCACGAACCACTTGCCCTCCGTGAAGTTCGTGAGTGGCCCGAGGTCGACCATCGGATAACCCTGCTTGCGGTAGGCGGGGATGACCATGAACCCGAGAGCCGGGACGGTGACGAGACCGCCGATCACACCGCCGAGGCCGAGTGTGGAGAACTCGAGGAACTTGCTCCGCGGGAACCGTTCGCCCGGCTCCGGCTCCGGCATCGCCGCTTCGCCCTGGTCCGCGGGGACCGCTGCGGCGTCGGTGGAGGGCGGGGGCCCACCGCGCTCGGGTTGGACCGGGTGGACCGGCGCGCCGCGGAACTCCTTCGTCGCGTCCCGCGCCCAGAGGAATCCGAAAACGATCGCGATCGCCGCGCCGATCGGAGCAATCAGCTTCGGGTTGATGATCAGCCCGACGAGGATGCACGCCACGCCGGCCGCGAAGCCGATCGGGTGGACGGACGGTCCCGGGGAATGCGGCCGGTCCCCGTGCTGGGGCTCCATCACCGCACCTCCCCCTTCGTCACCACCAGTGAATTCAACCCCCGTCTCGTCCGATGTGTCAACGACGTAACAATCGACGCAACGGGCGGGAACTCTGACGGATTCGGCCGTTCGCTGCAGCACCCTCGAGCGGAATCCCGTACTCTTGCCAGCGGCGGTCGACCAGCCCCTTCACCTCCGGAGTCATCTGGATCTCGGGCGGCCACTCGCGTGTGCCCTCCTGCGGGCCCTTGTGGGTGGCGTCGATTCCGATCTTTCCGCCGTAGAACTGGCGCGTCGGGGCGTGGTCGAGATGGTCGAGCGGGCCCTCCGTGATCAGTACGTCACGCATCGGATCCACGTTGGCGCCGACGCGGAAGATCACCTCCTCGTAATCGTGTACGTCGACCCACTCGTCCACGACGACGACGGACTTGGTCAGGCTGAGCATGCCCAGGCCCCAGATTGCGTGCATGACCTTCTGGGCGTGGCCGGGGTAGGCCTTGCGGATCGAGACGAGGCAGCAGTTGTGGAAGGCGCCGGCGATCGGGAGGTCGTAGTCGACGATCTCCGGCACGGTCATCCTGATCGCCGGCAGGAAGATGCGTTCCGTCGCCTTGCCGAGCCAGGCGTCCTCCTGCGGCGGCTTGCCGACGACGATCGAGGGATAGATCGCGTCGCGCCTCATCGTGATCGCGGTGAGGTGGAAGACCGGAAACGGCTCAGACGGCGTGTAGTAGCCGGTGTGGTCTCCGAACGGCCCCTCGTCGGTCACTTCGTCTTTGTCGATGTAACCCTCGAGGACGATCTCCGCGTTCGCCGGCACCTCGAGGTCGACGGTCTTCGCCTGCACGAGGTCGACGGGTTCGCCGCGCAGAAATCCGGCGAGCATGAACTCGTCGATGTGCTTGGGCAGCGGAGCGCTGGCGGAATACGCGGTGACCGGATCGAGACCGAGCGCGACCGCTACCTCGATCCTGCCGTCGGTCGCGAGATAGTCCGCACGGCCGTCCTTGTGGATCTGCCAGTGCATCGCCGTTGCGCGCGGTCCGAGCTTCTGCATGCGGTACATGCCGACGTTGCGAGTCCCTGTGCGCGGATCCCTGGTGATGACGGCGGGCAGCGTGATGAACGGCGCGGCGTCGTCCGGCCAGCACTTCTGGATCGGCAACAGATCGAGTGACGCATCGTCGCCCTCGAGGACGATTTCCTGACTCGCGCCGCGCCGGACGGTCTTCGGCCGTGAGTCGGCGATCGACTTCAGCTTCTGCAGCCCACGGACCTTGTCGACGAGACCCGAGGGCGGCTGCAGCTCGAGCACGTCGCCGAGCTTCGTGGCGACCGCGTCGAGCGAGGGCGCGTCGAACGCCATGCACATACGCCGCTCGGTTCCGAACTGGTTGATCAGGAGCGGATGCGCTGAGCCCTGGACGTTTTCGAACAGGAGAGCCGGACCCCCGGCCTTCACGACACGGTCGTTGATCTCCGTGATCTCGAGCTCGGGATCGACCTCGGCGCCGATGCGAACGAGCTCGCCCTCGCGTTCGAGGAGCGCGATCCAGGCGCGCAAGTCGGCCGGAGGGGCCATCGCAGATCAGTCTACGGCGCGCGGCGCGTGTCGAAGTATGTCCGCGACAGCCTCGTCAAGTCTGACGGCGGGCGCCAGCTCATGGAGCAGCCGCGTTGAGCCCTCGGCGTCTGTGAACACGAAACGTGACCGTTCCCGTGGGGAGGCTTGCCACCCCCGAATCATCCGACGCCTGGCAGCGAAGGTCCTAGCGGCGGTGGCGCAACCAGTGGAGCGTCTGCCCGACCGCGATCACGCCGGCGAAGACGAGCCCCACGATGAGCATGCCGGTGATGACCTTCTTCCCCTCGGTCGCCGCGTCTTCAACCGCAAGGAGCTGCAGCAGGGCATGCATCGCGGCGACTTTACCGCAGCCGCCCGCGATGGGTGTCGAGTGCGTGGTCGACCGGAGCGTCGCCGGCCTGCGCCCGGGCCAATCGTTCCAGCGGATTCGCGTCGTTGTCTAGCCGAAGGCGGGATCGTCCGTCCTCCAGCTCACCTCGGCCGAGTGCGGTCGCCGTTGCGGCCCAGACCGCGCCGTCACCGGCGATCTTCTCCGCGCGCAGGTAGGCACAGAGCGCGATCAGCTCGGCGAGGTCGCTGACCGCCTCGACGCTCCCGACCTCCTCGATCCGCACGAGACCGTGCGCGTACAGATAGTCGCCGAGGAGGAGCGCCGTGTCCTGATCCTCCGGGGCGAACAGGCGCGGCAGCCCGTAGTGCAGGAGGTAGCCCTCGTAGATGGTCTCGATCCCGAGTGCGTAGCGTTCCTCGCCGAGCCGGGAGAAGATCTGGTCCCGCTCCTGTGTCTCGCGGGGGCGAAGCACCGACGTCCAGAGGTGGCTCTCTCGCCGAGCGTCCGCGGCGATCGTCTCCCAGAGGTCAATCCCGGTAGCCCGACCGGCCACGTCAGCGGCCCCTGGGCGGCTGCAAAGTTCCGCCAGGCTGCGTCCTCGGCCGTGCGCGTGTGACGCGACCGGCCGGACTACCCGAAGCTGCCAACGGCCTCGATCGTGCGGTCGATCTCCTCGTCTCCGTGGGCGAGCGAGACGAACATCGCCTCGAACTGGCTCGGAGCGACGTAGATCCCGCGCTCCAGCAGGTGTCGAAAAAGCGCGCCGTAGCGCTCGGTGTCGGAACGTTGCGCGTCGTCGAAGTTGCGCACCGGATCGTCGGTCATGAACAGCGTCGCCATCGCACCGACACGCTGAACCCGTCCGTGCGGCAGCAACCCCGCTTCCAGCCGTGCGCCGCGTCGCTCGAGCTCGCGGTACACGTCGGGATGGCGCAGCCGGCGCAGCACCGCGAGTCCGGCCGCCGTCGCCAGTGGATTTCCGGACAGGGTGCCGGCCTGGTAGACGTCGCCGCTCGGCGCAAGGCGGTCCATGATCTCGGCACGCCCGCCGAACGCCGCGAGCGGCAGGCCTCCGCCGACAATCTTGCCGAGGATGGTCAGATCGGGCGTGACGCCGAAGAGTTCCTGTGCGCCACCCCGTGCGACACGAAAGCCGGTGATCGCTTCGTCGAAGATGAGCAGCGCCCCGGTCGCGGCGCCGAGACGTCGCAACGCTTCGAGGAAGTCGGGCTCTGCCGGTACGACACCCATGTTCCCGGCCACCGGCTCGACGATGATCGCAGCGAGACCCTCGCCGAACTCGGCCACGGTCGATGCGACCGCGTCCACGTCGTTGAACTTGCACACGATCGTGTGGCTCGTCACCGCAGTGGGCACGCCCGGGCTCGACGGCAGCCCGAGCGTCGCGACGCCCGAGCCTGCGTTCGCGAGCAGGGCGTCCACATGGCCGTGGTAGCAGCCGGCGAACTTCAAGACTCGGTCTCGGGACGTGAACGCACGCGCGAGGCGGACGGCGCTCATCGCCGCCTCGGTTCCCGACGACACGAGCCGGACCTTCTCGACCGAAGGCACCGCGTCGACGATCTCCGCAGCGAGCTCGACCTCCGCCTCGGTCGGTGCACCGAAGCTCGTGCCTCTTTCCGCGGCGGCTCGAACCGCCTCGATGGTGTCCCCGTCGGCGTGCCCGAAGAGCAAGGGACCCCACGACATGACCCAGTCGACGTAGCGGTTGCCGTCGACGTCCTCGAGATAGGCGCCATCGCCGCGCCGCACGAAGAACGGCTCGTCCAGCCCGACAGCGCGCATCGCGCGCACGGGCGAATTGACGCCGCCGGGAATCAGCTCGAGCGCGCGCCGGTAGAGATCGGTGCGCGTCCTCAGAGCCAGCCGGCCAGCTCCTTGGTCCAGTAGGAGATGACGAAGTCGGCGCCGGCGCGCTTGATCGCCGTCAGCGACTCCATCGCCGCGAGTCGCTCGTCGAGGAATCCCTTCGCTGCGGCAGCCTTCACCATCGCGTACTCGCCTGAGACGTTGTAGGCGGCGAGAGGCAGGTCGAAGCGTTCGCGTGCCGCGCGGAGTACGTCGAGGTAGGGCAGCGCGGGCTTGATCATCAAGACGTCTGCGCCTTCGGCGACGTCCTGCTCGCACTCGCGGAGCGCCTCGCGCACGTTCGCAGGATCCAGCTGGTAGCCGCGCCGGTCGCCGAAGGCAGGCGCCGACTCGGCGGCTTCGCGAAACGGGCCGTAGAACGCGGAGGCGTACTTCGCGGAGTACGCGACGATCGGGGTCTCGGGAAGCTCTTCGCGGATCGCAGCGACCCGTCCATCCATCATGTCGCTCGGAGCCACTACGTCCGCCCCGGCCTCGACATGGCTGCGCGCAGTCCGAGCCAGTAGCTCCAGCGTCGCATCGTTGTCGACGTGGTCGCCATCGAGGACGCCGCAATGACCGTGCGAGGTGTATTCGCACAGGCAAACGTCGGTCATCAGGACGAGATCGCGTCCGTGCAACTCCCGCAGGGCGCGCTGGACGACACCGTCGTCGTCCCATGCCCCGGACCCTTCCTCGTCCTTCTCCTCCGGGATGCCGAAGAGGATCACGCCCTTGACACCGAGCCGCTCGAGTTCGTCGGCCGCGGCGCCGAGGGTCTCGACCGAGTGGCGCGCCAGGCCCGGAAGCTCGGGATTCGCCAGCGGCTCGGGCCCGATGAAGAGGGGCATGACGAAGTCGTCGAGGTCGAGCCGCGTCTCGCGCGCGAGCCGGCGCAGCCCGGTCGTTCGCCGCAGCCGCCGCAACCGCGTCACCGGAAACGTGCTCACGGGTACAGCGTAACCCTCGGACTTAGTGGCTCTGAGCCACAAACCGTCCTGAGGGGACAAGGTCAGCCGCCTGGTCTGGGATCCGGGTGGAGCTTGTGGCTCTGAGCCACGATCAACTCGAGAGGCGGCGTGTCGCGACACGAGCGAGGGCTCCGAAGAGGATCACGCCCTTGACACCGAGCCGCTCCAGTTCGTCGGCCGCGGCGCCGAGGGTCTCGACCGAGTGGCGCGCCAGGCCCGGAAGCTCGGGATTCGCCAGCGGCTCCGGCCCGATGAAGAGAGGCATGACGAAGTCGTCGAGGTCGAGCCGCGTCTCGCGCGCGAGCCGGCGCAGCCCGGTCGTTCGCCGCAGCCGCCGCAACCGCGTCACCGGAAACGTGCTCACGGGTACAGCGTAACCCTCGGACTTAGTGGCTCTGAGCCACAAACCGTCCTGAGGGGACAAGCAAGCAGCGGCAGGCGCTGCCACGGCTCGCCGCCTGCGACCCCGCCCGCCTGGACGATGACGCCGAAGACCACGGCGATCGCGAGCCCGAGCGCGAGTGCCACGACTGCGGCAAGCGCCACCTTCGCCGAGACGAGCTCTCCCATCGACAGCAGGCCGCGTCTGAGTCGTCCGATCGTGTTCTCGTCGCGCTCGCTCGCGATCGCTCCGGCAGCGAGGAGCAGAGCAAGGAACGTGACGGTCAGGGCGAGCGCGTACGCCTGTACCTGCGCGGAGAGCAACGAGCTGCGCGAGTTTTCGTGCGCACGCTGGAGCCCAATCGGACTGGCGGTCGAGCCGAGCAGGTTCCCGGTCTGCGCGAGCGCGACGCCTGCGATCCGGGCGAATTCGGCCATGCGTGCGCGCTGAGGGCTCGGCGGCAACTCCCGCAGCAGCAGCTGCATGCGCTCCAGGCCGAGCACGTCGTACGTGCGGCCGCCGAACTTCGCCCTGCCGCCGTTCACGATCAGCTGCACGTAGCCGAGGTCCGTCTGGACAAAGGCCTTCTGCAAGCGGCGGTTGAGGTTGTAGACGAGCGCCTGCACCTGCTGCGTCACACGAGACGAGATCCCGCCGTGTGTCGTCTGGTACTGGAGGCTCGGCGAGTGCACGCCGCTCGTCAGGTCGGCGAGGAAGCCGGGCGGCACGGTCAGCGTCGCGACCACGCGGCCCGTCGAGAGCGCGCGGCGCGCAGAGCCGGGCTGCATGGGGAGCAGGTGGACGTTCTTGCCGACCTCGGCGATCGCGTCCTGGATCCGGAACGGGTGACCGCCGACAACGACGACCTGCGGCAGGTGGTCCTCGTCCACGAGCGCGACGCGCGGCTTCGCGCTGCCGTAGCCGGCGACGAGCCCGACGAGGCCCGCAACGAGGAGCGGATACGCGATCAGGACGCCGAGCAGGACCGGCGAGCGGACCAGCACGCGCAGGTCCTTGCGCAAGAGCAGCGAGGCGCGCTTCACGAGAACACCTCTTCTGCGTGCAGCTCGTCGTACTCCGCAGTTGGGCCGACAAACGTGACTGTCCCGTGCTGCAAGATCGCAACACGATCCGCATAGAGGTCGAGCTCCTCGAGATTCTGCGTCGCGAACACGACCGCACCGCCCTCGTCGCGCAAGGCAGTCACGGTCTCCCAGAGACGTCGGCGCTGACCGGGATCGAGCGCGGCCGTCGGCTCGTCCAGCAGCAGGACTCTCGGCTTCCCGACGAGGGCGAGCGCGACGTTCAACCGCTGCCGGTTGCCAACGGAGAACGTCTGAGCCGGTCGATCCGCAGGAACGTCGAAGCGCGCCAGCAACCGTTCGGCCGTTTCGGCGGGATCCCCCTCGCCCTCGAGACGTGCGAACAGCTCCAGGTTCTCGCGGGCTGTCAAACGGTCGTAGAAGGACGAACGTTGTGGCACCCAGCCCACCCGCACGCCGTCGAGGCGCTCGAGCCGCCCCGCGCTCGGCTCGAGCGCGCCCGCGAGGATGGACAGAAGCGTCGACTTCCCGGCGCCGTTCGGGCCGATCAAGGCCAGCGTCTCACCCGCGCGAACGTCGATCTCCGTCGGCTCCAGCGCAACCTGCGATCCGAAGCGGCGCGCCACGTTGCGTGCGCGCAGAAGCGCGTCGGTCAACGGCTCGCTGCGGCCGGCGGTGGCGGTTCGGCCTGCTCGAGCTCGACCTCGACGGGCACGGCGACCTCGCCTGTTTGCCATGGCTCGAGCGTCAGACGTTCGGCGAAGAACTCCCACATCGCTCGACCCGCGGCCAGGAGAGGCAGCGCGATGAGCGCGCCCGGTAGCCCGTAGATCTCGCCGCCCGCGAGCAGTCCGAAGATGACGAGCAGTGGATGCAGCCTGAGGGCGCTACCCATCACGTTCGGCACGACGATGTGACCTTCGACCTGGTGGATGGCCAGGAAGAGGGCG
>VAWR01000084.1 GCA_005885245.1 Actinomycetota bacterium
CGGAGCTCGACCTCGAGATCGGCGACGGCGAGTTCGTGGTCCTCGTCGGACCGAGCGGCTGCGGCAAGACGAGCGCCCTCCGGATGATCGCCGGGCTCGAGCCGATCACCGAGGGCAAGGTCGTGATCGGCGGCGAGGTCGTGAACAAGCTCCCGCCGAAGGACCGCGACATCGCGATGATCTTCCAGAACTACGCGCTCTACCCGCACATGAGCGCGTTCGACAACATGGCCTTCGGCCTCAAGCTGCGCGGGATGAAGCGCGACCGGCGGGGCGAGCGGGTGAACGGCGCAGCGAGGACGCTCGGTCTCGCGGAGGTCCTGCCGAAGAAGCCGAGGACGCTTTCGGGAGGACAGCGCCAGCGCGTCGCCATGGGCCGCGCGATCGTCCGTGAGCCGCGGGCGTTCCTGATGGATGAGCCGCTCTCGAACCTCGACGCCAAGCTCCGGGTCGAGATGCGCGCGGAGATCGCGCGCCTGCAGCGCGAGCTCGGCGTCACGACGATCTACGTGACGCACGACCAGGTCGAGGCGATGACGCTCGGCGATCGGGTCGCGATCATGCGCGACGGAGTCCTCCAGCAGGTTGCAAAGCCGCAGGAGCTGTACGACCGTCCGCGCAACCTCTTCGTCGCAGAGTTCATCGGGTCGCCGGCCATGAACCTGATCGGCGCCGACCTCGAGCGGTCGGACGGCGCTCTCCTCGCGCGGTTCGGCGACCACTCGCTGCGGATCGGCGAGCGCGTCCTCTCGGCTAGGAGCGCCCTGCCTCGGTTCGAAGGCAAGCGCGTCATTCTCGGGGTCCGCCCCGAGGACATCGAGGACGCCGTGTTCGCGACCGGCGAGCCGTTGTCGGCCGTGGTCGACATTCGCGAGGACATGGGCTCGGAGGTCTTCGTGCACTTCGGGATCGGCGGCAAGCCCGTCGTGGGCGAGGACGTTCGCGCTGCTGTCGGCGAGGACGCTGCGGAGGTGAAGCGGAGCAGCTGGGTCGCGCGCGTCGACCGCGAGACGAAGGCGGCGGAGGAGCGCTCGATCGAGCTAGCGGTGAATGCGAACCGGCTGCACTTCTTCGATCCCGAGACCGGGAACGCGATCTACAGCGCCTGAAGCAGCCGCTCGTCGTCTTCTTCGTTTCGGACCGTGATGCGGATCCCGCCCGGGACCGGACGGACGGGAAGGCCTTTCCGCAGCAGCCGATCTGAGAGTCCTTCCGGTTCGTCGACCGGCACGAAGAGAAAGTTCGCGCGGGACGGCCATGGCTCGTAGCCGAGCTCGCGGAGCCGACGCCCGAGGCGGTCTCGCTCGTCGAGGATGGGTCGAACGTCCGGCGGCGATTCGAGCGCCGCAATCGCAAGTGCGGCAGACAGCGTCGAAAGCGGAGCGGGATGCTGGCGCTCGCGGAGCGCCGCCGCAATCTCGTGCCCGGCGAGCGCGTACCCGACGCGTGCGCCTGCGAGGCCGAATGCCTTCGAGAACGTGCGGGTCACGATGACGCCGTCCTCGATCAGGTCGACCGCCGTCACGCCCGAGTACTCGAAGTAGGCTTCGTCGACGAGCAGCGGCCGTGCCTCCGGCAGCTCTGCGAGTTCCCCGGTCGGGTTGTTGGGACGGCAGCAGATGGTCAGCGCCGGCTCGTCGTCTCCGATCTCCGCGCCCGCGACCCATGCTGCGATGGAGAAGATCGGGTAGGTCGGGTCGTTCGCAATAGCAACGCGGTCTCCCCGGCCGGCAAATGATCTGACGACGAGGAGGATCAGATCGTCGGCCCCGGCGCCGAGGACGACGTTCTCGGGCGAGACGCCGGCGTAGGCCGCAATGGCCTCCTCGAGCCGCGGATAGCCCCCGTGCGGATAGGTGTGTAGCCGCGCCAGCTCGTCGGCGAGCGCCTCGGCCCGGGTCGACGGGAGCAGGTGCGGGGAGGTGTTGCCGTCGAAGCGGAGGATGTCGGCGACGGGAATGCCCGTGCGTCGAGCGATCTCCTCGGTCGACGGCGCGTCGTAAGCCACGATCTTCCCGGCGAGCGACCTCACCGGGGTCCTCTACCACAGGCGGTTCCTCAAGCGTGCGCCCGGGGGAGCCGATACGCCTTGTGTGTCAGTCAGAGCGCATGCCCCTGGACCTCCCCTCGCGGCGCTTCCGACCCGGCCGGTCTCCTTCGGCGGCCTGCTGCGCGCCTGCGTGCGCCTGGCCTGGCCCTTCACCTGGGGTATCCGCTGGTACTGGCTTCACTCGACCCGCAAGCTGGGCAAGGGCCTGGTCGTCGAGCACATCGTGAAGCGGCTCCTGCCGCCTCCTCCGGCGGGCTTCTACACCGAGCTTCCGAACGGCGGCCGCGTCTTTCTCCATCACCGGGAGGACATCGGGCTCGTCGTCCTGATGAGCGGCGGCTTCGAGCGGGCGGAGACCGAGTTCGCGATCGAAGCAGCGCGGCCAGGAACCGTCGCGATCGACGTCGGCGCGAACGTCGGGATGTTCACCGTCCCGCTCGCGCTGGCGGTCGGCCCGTCGGGCCGAGTGCTCACCATCGAGCCGTCGCCCGAGAACGTCGAGCGGCTGGAGAGCAATCTCGAGCTCAACTCGCTCGAGAACGTCGTCGTGGAGCCGATCGCCGTCGGCGACAAGGCCGGACGGCTGGTGCTTCAGCTCGCCAGCGATCCCGGCTTCCATTCCACGGCCGAGATCGCCGAAGCGCGAGCCGTCGACGAGAACCTGGCCGTCCACGCGGAGACGCTCGACCAGGTCTGGCTGCGCGCTCATGCCCCCGCCGTCTCGTTCATCAAGATCGACACGGAGGGCAGCGAAGACGCCGTCTTGCGCGGAGCCGAGCAGATCCTCCAGGCCTGCCAGCCGGTGCTGCTCGTCGAGGCCAAGGGCAACGAGCGTGTGCGCGAACTGGATAGCTGGCTCGGGCGCTTCGGCTACAGCCGAAGGCGTCAACGGGGCTTCGCACGCGGCAACTTCGTGTACAGCACCGCGGCTTAGTTCGCACTCTCGTCACACGGTCGTCACGGTGCCTGGCACCGGTCCTTCGACAACGGCCGGCCTCGCCTCAGGTTTCGCGGCCGCCCAGGGCTTCGCACCCGGCAACTTCGTGGACAGCACCGCGTCTTGGTTCGCACTCTCGTTACACGGTCGTGACGGTGCCTGGCACCGGTCCTTCGCCAGCGGCCGCCCTCGCGTCAGGTTTCGCCTGCCCGCCCAAATTCGCGACGAAAACCTCGCGATTTGCAGGGTTTTCGTCTTCCGGCACTTGTTACACATCTTCAGCCGGGGGTAGGAGATCTGTACCTAGCAGGTCACGTACGCGACTCGAGGGCGAGGGCTCTCGAAAGGGGTTGGTAAGAGCATGACCGTTGCTGAAATCTGGACGCTCAACATCGGGACGGTGCCGAACGTCGACCTATCGGGGTTCAAGGTCGAGGCGCTCGACGGCAGCATCGGCAAGGTCGACGAGGCCACGTATGAGGCCGGCGGCAGCTTCGTCGTCGTCGATACGGGTCCGTGGATCTTCGGGAAGAAGGTGATGCTCCCGGCCGGCGTGATTCGGGACCTCGATCTGGACACGGAGACGGTGTTCGTCAACCGCACGAAGGACCAGATCAAGAACGCGCCGGAGTTCGACGAGCAGCGCTATCGCGACCAGGACTACCGGAACAAGCTCGGCCGCTACTACGACCGTGGTGGTGCCGGCTACACCGACCGCAGCTAGGCGGCTTCTCAGCGGGAAACGCGAGGCCCCGCCCTCGGGCGGGGCCTCGCCGTTCAGCAGGTGCTGCCGGCAAGTCGGTGGCGGGAAATCGATCGTGGACGACGTCAGATTGCCGTTCGCGTCGAACGTCATGTGGATGAGGAACGGACTCCACAGGTTGTTGGCCCCACCGGGAGCGACGACGTTGATCTCACCCCGCGACGTGGCCGTGTACCACGAGCGCGCCGAACAGCGCCATCGCGGCAATCAGCTTCTTCATGATGCCTCTCCTTCGCCTGCCCGAAGTCGAACGCGGATCCTTGTCGAGCGGATGGTCGCGAGGGCCCCTAATCCACCGCTAACCCGGGTAGAGCGACTCCACGAGCGGTCTTAGACTCGGCCCATGGAAACGCCTGGGCTACGTAAGGAGCGCAAGGTCGTGACGGTGCTGTTTGCCGACCTCGTCGGGTTCACCTCGCGTGCCGAGGAACTCGACCCCGAGGACGTCGAGGCGATCCTACGGCCCTACCACGAGCGGCTGCGCGCCGAGCTCGAGCGTCACGGCGGCACCGTCGAAAAGTTCATCGGCGACGCGGTGATGGCCTTGTTCGGCGCGCCGATCGCACACGAGGACGATCCCGAGCGCGCGGTGCGTGCCGCCCTGGCGATCCGCGACTGGATCGCCGAGGAGGGTGACCTCGAGCTCCGGATCGCGGTCAATACGGGTGAGGCGCTCGTGAGCCTGGGAGCACGTCCGGAGGCGGGGGAAGGGATGGCCTCCGGCGACGTCGTGAACACGACCGCGCGGCTGCAGTCGGCCGCACCGGTGAACGGAATCCTGGCGGGCGAAGCCACGTACCGGGCCACGAGCAACGTGATCAGCTACCGCGAGAGTGCGCCGGTGGAGGCGAAAGGGAAAGCCGACCCGGTCCCGGTTTGGGAAGCGGTCGAGGCGCGCTCGCGGTTCGGCGCCGAAGATCTGCACGAAGCGAGGACGACGCTCGTCGGCAGACAGCGCGAGCTGGGCGTCCTGCGCGATGCGCTCGAACGCGCCCGGCAGGAGCCCTCGTCCCAGCTCGTCACGCTCGTCGGCGTCCCGGGCATGGGCAAGTCCCGGCTCGTCCACGAGCTCTTCGAGCTGACCGAGGCCGATGCCGAGATCGTCACCTGGCGGCAGGGACAGTCACTGCCCTACGGCGAGGGGATCAGCTTCTGGGCCCTCGCCGAGATGGTCAAGGCGCAGGCCGGGATCCTCGAGACGGATGGCGTAACCGAAGCCGAGGCGAAGCTTGGAGCGATGGTCGCGGAGGTCGTGCCCGAGGCGCGCGATCAGGAATGGATCCTCCGGCACGTTCGCGCGCTCGCGGGCGCTGCCGGTTCCGACGCGAGCGTTCCGCGCGAGGAGTCGTTCGTCGCCTGGCGGCACTTCTTGGAGGCGCTCGCCGAGCTCCGTCCGCTCGTCCTCGTCTTCGAGGATCTCCACTGGGCCGACGACGGGTTGCTCGAGTTCGTGGATCACCTCGTCGAGTGGGCGACCGGCGTTCCCATCCTCGTCGTCGGCACAGCGCGACCCGAGCTGCTCGAGCGCCGGCCGGGCTGGGGCGGAGGCAAGCCCAACGCGACGACGCTCTCACTGTCTCCACTCTCAGACGACGACACGATCCAGCTGATCAGGGTCCTACTCGGGCGGGCGGTGCTCGCCGCCGAGCAGCAGACGGTCCTGCTCGCGCGCTCCGGCGGCAACCCGCTCTACACGGAGCAGTACGTTCGCATGCTCGCAGAGCGCGGTGACGGCGAGGACCTGCCGCTGCCCGAGTCGATCCAGGGAATCATCGCCGCGAGGCTCGACGCTCTGGTGCCGGCGGAAAAAACGCTCCTGCAGGACGCCGCGGTGATCGGCCAGGTCTTCTGGCCTGCCGCCACGGCAGCCCTCGGCGACTTGGCCGAGTCCCCCGCGCTCGACGAGAGGCTCCACGCCCTAGAGCGCAAGCAGTTCATCCGCCGCGAGCGTCGCTCCTCGGTGCAGAACGAAACGGAGTACTCCTTCCTCCACGTGCTCGTCAGAGACGTCGCCTACGGCCAGATCCCGCGGAGCAGGCGGGCGCACAAGCACCGCGCGGCGGCCGAATGGATCGAGCGCCTCGCCGGTGACCGGGTCATCGATCACGCCGAGCTCGTGGCGCACCATTACGTCGAGGGCCTCGAGCTCGCGCGGGTCCTTCGCGCGGTCGACGAGGTCGAGGAGCTCCAGCCGCTTGCGCGACGCTTCCTCGAGCTCGCCGGGGACCGGACGTACGCGCTCGACGTCGAGCGGGCGGAGAGCCACTACCGGCACGCGCTCGAACTCACCCGCCCGGGCGATCGTGCGCGAGGCCGGCTGCTCGCGAGGCTTGGCGACGTCGCTCAGTACACGGGCCGGCTCTCGGAGACCGAACAGCTCCTCGGGAGAGCAATCGAGGAGTTCCGGGAGCACGGCGACCTTCTCGGGGCGGGCGAGGCGATGGTCACGCTCGTCCTAGCTCTGTGGCGGCTCGGCCGGGCGGACGAGAGCCGCCGGCAGGTGCTCGCCGAGGCAATCGAGCTACTCGAACAGGAGGCGCCCGGGGAACAACTCGTGCGCGCATATGCGCGTGCGGCGACGGACTCCCAGCTGAGCGGAAGGCTGATCGAGTCCATCGAATGGTCGAAGAAGGCTCTTGCCCTCGCCGATCAGCTCGGCCTCGCCGGGGCGAAGTGCCGACCGCTGCTCTTTCTCGGGTCAGCCCGATTCGAGCTGGGCGACCTCTCCGGTCTCGACGACATGCGGGAAGCGCTGCGCCTCGGCCTCGAGGCCGGACTCGGCTGGGAGACGGGTACCGCGTACAGCAATCTTGGCGAGTATGTCTGGCTCGTCGACGGTCCCGCCGCGGGACTCGAGCAGAAGCAAGCAGCGCTCGAGTTCTCGCGGCAGCGCGGCCTCCTCTACTTCGAGAAGTACATCGGGGCGGAAATGCTCTGGCTCCTGTTCGACCTGGGTCAGTGGGACGACGTGCTCGCCTACGCCGACGAGGCGCTCGCCTGGGATCGTGAGCACGGCGGGAGTCAGCTCTCGATCGTCGTTCTCCCGATGAAGGCGCGAGTGCTTCTCGCGCGCGGCGCAGCTGCGGTCGCCGCGTCGCTCGAGCCCGAGTACCTGCCGCGCGCACGCGAGATCGGCGATAGCCAGCTGTTGGCGCCGGCGCTCGGGACGGCGGCCGCGACTCGGTTCGCTTCCGGCGATCGAGCCGGCGCACTCGCGCTCATCGAGGAGCTCGCCGAGGCGACACGTCGCGGGCTGGGGATCTGGGCCACGTATGAGCTGGCTCCGGCGACACGAATCTGCGCAGCGATCGGTGCCGGCGCCACCGCCCGGAGGCTCCTTCCCCCCGAAACCCCTCTGGTCAACGCGCGCGCGCGGCACTCGGTCGCCAGCGCGAGCGCGATCCTGTCGGAGCGGGAAGGCGACCGCGAGCGGGCACGCAGACTCCACGCGGACGCCGCAAAGGGTTGGCGCGAATACGGGTGCCCGAACGAGGTCGCACACGCCTTGCTCGGCGACGGCCGGTGTCTGCTCGCTCTCGGACGAACCGGCGAGGCGGACGTGAGACTCCGCGAAGCGCGCGACATCGCTGGAACGCTCGAGGCGCGCCCGCTTGTCGCGGAAGCGGATGCGCTGATGGCCGACGCAGCGGCTTCGAGCTGACGTCGAGCGCGAGTCGGACGTCGTCATGGGAAGCCGACGCCCGGACTCGAACCGGGACCCCTTCATTACGAGGGAGTTCCCGGTTTGAGTCTTGAAGCCGATTCGGCTTAAGGATGCGGATTCGATGCGTCGCGGGAAACCTTGGCTAACCGCGTTTGCCGGTCCCGTGCGACCCTGGTGCGACCTCACGCCGCGTATATGGGCGGCGAATTTTTCACAGATTTCCCGACCCGTTGGCCCTATCGCTTCACCGAGATCCGGACGCTCGAGTAGGGGGCGCACTTCGACGGTTCGAGTAGGTCAGAGGGATCTGCAAAAGCCCCGCACAACGGCGCTCTGTTGAGTTCGAGTCGCGGGGAAGTCCAGCGGCGGACGCTGAGGCTAGGGAGCCGAAGGAGGAAACCAGGGCGGCACAACGCACCTCGGGTCGCGGTGCCACGGGTAGAGGTCGAGTTCGAGATCGTGGAGCGCGAGGCCGTAGGGGTAGAGCTCCTGTGCGTGCGAATCCGACGCGCCCAATCGCGCGGCGGCGTCGGTGAAGTAGACGATTGTCTGGCAACCGACCTTCGCCTCATTGCGGCGGAAGCGCCAGTGCCGCAGATGGAACGCCTCGTGGACGAGCATCCAGACTCCGGCCGCTTGCTGCCACGCGGGGACGGAAATGCTGCCGACGTTCATCGCGCCTGCACAAATCATCGGCGGCAAAACGGTGTAGTCGCCGCGAACGTTCGTGTACCCCCAGCTGAACCTAGTTCGATGCGGGTCCGTGTCCCATTCCAACTGCGAGGCACAGCGGACCTGGCCGACTCCAAGTGAATAAACACGGGCGACGTCATTCAGAAGGGCGGGTGCGTCGCCCGCCTTCGCTGCCGCCGCCTGATTGACGCTCGTTATCGCGACCAATACGACGCACACCGCCGCGATCGACGATACGCCGACGATCCACGAGAGCACGCGCTCGGGGATCACCAGCCTATGACCCCGCCGCCGCAGGGAGGCTGCGCTGTCCCGAGTGGTTACCACCCGCTTTGCCAACTGGGGCAGCTCTCCGGAGTTGCCAGGCTGACTCGCTTGGTCGGCCTCGGGTCCGGGGCAAGCGGGAAACCTGTGCACACCGCCGTCCAAAGCAAGAACTCGCCGAGGAACGCCTTGACTGCGCCGGAATGGCGCACTTCTCCTGAGTTCGAAGCCCTAGAGCTCACGGTTGCGGCGTGATGCGCAGCACGCGGCCGCTGTCATCGCGCACCCACACCGATCCAAAGCCGATTCCGAGTCGAATCGGCAATCCGCCGACCCTTAGCCGAGCGACGAT
>VAWR01000085.1 GCA_005885245.1 Actinomycetota bacterium
GAGGTGGCGTGCGAGGTAGCGCTTGAGCGAGCGGATCGCCTCGCGTTCGCTCTTGCCCTCGCGGCGGCGACGCTCGATGTAGGCGATCGTGCGCGGGTCGTGTTTGCGCCTGGTGATCACGATCTGATGCAAGACGTTGTTGAGCTTGCGGTCGCCGCCGCGGTCGAGCCGGTGCCGGACGGTTTTGCCCGAGGAGGCTGGGATCGGCGGCGCTCCCGCCAAACGCGCGAATGCGGCTTCGCTGCGGAAGCGTCCCTTGTGCGACCAGGAGACGAGCGCCTGGGCGGCGCCGATTGGTCCGATCCCGCGCTCGGCGAGCAGGGCCGGCGCGATCTGCTCGGCCTCGGCCCGCAGTTCCTGCTCGAGCTCCCGCGTCTCGGCTGTCAAGGACTCGACCCGCGCCGCGAGCAGGCGCAGCGCCTGGAGCGTGCTCCTGAGCTCGGGGTCGTCGGTGCGCTCGGGTTCAAGCTCGCGGCAGCGACGGAGTAGCCGTGCCCGGGTCAGGGAGCGCAGCTCGGCTCGCAGCGGCTCGGGGCAGGTGACCAGCAGCGCCCGTAGCTGGTTGAGGGCGACCCGGCGCGCCGCGACCGCGCTCGTCCTGACCTGCAGCAGCACACGCAACGACTCACGCAGTCCGGCCGCGCGCGGCAGCGCAGGCTTCTCGGCGGCGATCAGAGAGCGGGCCGCACGCAGTGCATCGAGGCGGTCCGACTTCGCCCGGGCGCGTCCGCCTTGCCGCTTCGGTCGCTCGACCTCGTGCACCCGCTCGTCCCGCTGGGTCAGGTAGCGAGCGAGGCCCTTGCCGTAGGAGCCCGTCCCCTCGATCGCCCAGGCTCTGCGGCCCGCCGCCCGCTCAACCGCAAACGCGAGCGCCGCCGCGTAGCCTCGCTCGTCAGCACCGATCAGCCGCTCCTGCACGCGAGCGCCACTCGGACAAGCGACCAGCGCGAGCGCGTGCTCGTCGCGATGGGTATCCACCCCGATCACGAAGTCCAGCTCGTCTGCAAGCATCTCTCCCACCTCCACCTCGTTGGGGGCAACGCCGGTGTCGGTCGGGCGCAAAGGAGCCGCTTGCGGCAGTGCTGTGAGGAGTCACGCCCACGGGGGCGGACAGGCTTCTGATCAAGCCAGCAGGCGGGATGCCAGACCGGCGCCGGCGCGCTCGCTCGGACAGCTCAATCACAAAGACACTCCCGAGGGAGGTCAGCAAGACCTCGAGTCACGAGCAAGCACAACAGACGCCAGCCTGACAACCAACACCGACGACACCGCGACACTCTCACAGCAAGACCTGACCCGCGCATTCTTCTGACACGCTAGGCCGCTAACCTGCGACGGTGGCAAGCGACAAGTCGGAGCCGCTGACGCAGGCTCAGAAAGCGCAGCTCGAGGCGGAGCTCGCGGAGCTCGAGGGCCCGCGGCGCGCCGAGGCCGTGCAGGCGATCGCCTCGGCCCGGAGCTTCGGGGATCTCTCAGAGAATTTCGAGTACCACGCGGCGAAGAACGAGCAGGGTTTGCTCGAGCGGCGCATCACCATGCTGCGCAACCGACTCGACCGCGCGGTGGTCGTCGACGAGGACGTCGCGGCCGCGAGCGACACGGTCGGCGTCGGCACGCGCGTCGAGATCGAGGACGAGCAGGGAGAGCGGCTGGAGGTCGAGATCTCGAGTGTGGGCGGCGTGTCCCCCGACTCGCCGGTCGGTCGTGCTCTGCTCGGGCGGAAGGTCGGCGACGAGGTCGACATCGAGGCGCCAAGCGGCTCCTGGCGCGCGCGGATTCTTTCTCTCGGCCGTTAGTGCTCCTAGGGCACTAGACGACCGCTCCGAACCGAAGGATCTGGCTAGCGGCCTGCGCTGCGACGGATTCGCGCCCGTCGAGGGGCGGCATCGTCGACGAAGACGACGTCGACTGCACGAGCCTCCGGCCCTTCGCCGACGACCCGAAACGCGACGACCCTGCCGCCGCAGCGACCCTCGGGCCTGCCGCCGTCCAGGAAGTCGCTGCCCTGCACTGACAGACGCTCGCCCTTCGCGGTCGCGATGAAACCCACGTCCTTGTCGTTGTTGAACCAGATCATCTCGCCTCGCGCTGTCGCGGGTCCGCGTTCGCCTACCACTTGGAGCGCCGACCCCGGCGGCTCGTATACAGGAGCTTCGCGCGGGCCGACCGCAATCCCGCTTCCTCGAACTGCTCCCGATGTCCCAGCCGTCGCGCGACGTGGCTCGTCTCCGCCTGCTGCTCGGGCAAGACGAGTGTAATCGCCTTGCCGCTCCGCCCGGCTCGGCCGGTGCGGCCAGTGCGGTGCACGTAGTCCTTGTCTTCGCCCGGTGGGTCGAAGTTGATCACGTGGGTGATGTCGTCGAGATCGAGACCGCGGGCGGCAACGTCCGTCGCCACGAGTGTCTTCACCTTGCCGCTCTCGAAACGTGCAAGCGCACGCTCGCGAGCTTTCTGGGACATGTCACCGTGCATTGCGACGGCGCTCACTTCCTGACGTGCGAGCTTCTGCACGAGCTTGTCGGCGCCGCGCTTCGTCCGGACGAAGACGAGCGTCAGCCCGTCGGACGAGCGAATGTGCTCGACGAGCGTCTCGACCTTGGTGTCCTGGGTCACAGAGATGAAGCTGTGCTCGATCTCGCTGGGCTCCGACTCGGTCCAGTCGGCTCCGAAGCGGGCAGGGCTGTTTGTGTACGAGCGGGCCAGCTCGCCGACTGCGCCGTCGAGCGTGGCCGAGAAGAACATCGTCTGGCGATTGCTCGGCAGACGACGGACGATTCGGTCGACCTGTGGCTGGAAGCCCATGTCGAGCATCCGATCCGCTTCGTCGAGTACGAGCAGGCGAACGTGCGAGAGATCGACCAGTCGACGGTTTGCCAGATCCTCGAGCCTGCCCGGCGTCGCGACGAGGATGTGCGCTTTGGCAGCGCGCTTCGCCTGCGCGTGTAGAGGGAGGCCGCCGTAGACGGCGGCGACGGTCAGGCCTTTGCACGGTGCGATGAGGTCGAGCTCGGCGGTCACCTGCGCGGCGAGCTCGCGAGTGGGGACGAGGACGAGCGCCGACGGTCGTGCATCGGCGGTCGTGGTTCGCTCGACGATCGGCACGGCGAAAGCGAGCGTCTTGCCCGATCCCGTCGGCGACTTGGCCAGGACGTCGAGTCCGGCAAGTGCGTCGGGGAGGACCAGCGTCTGGATCCTGAACGGTTCCTCGATGGAGCGAGCGGCGAGAATCTCGACGACGGGCGCCGAGACCCCGAGCCCACGGAAAGATCGTTGCAACAAGTTGTTCGACTCCTTTACGGGTTCGAGACTTGCCTAGCTCGAAACACCCGAAGGAGGAACGAGAAGCTCATCTCACCGGGCGGCTTGATTGCCAGCCCGTGAACACACCGTAGCAGTTGGCACGACCGGCTCCGATTTTTCGCCGGGAGAGCCGGCCGACTAGCGCCAATCAGGGTCCGGCGGCGATTGCTTTCACACGAAGCTGCGCAGCCCAGATCGCCGCACCGAGCAGGCACGTCAGGCCGGCCTACACCTACGGGTCCGAGAACGGTCCGAACCGGGGGGACTTGATTTCAGATCGCCCTTCTATATTGAGACGAGGATGAAACTCGGACCAATCACACGGGTGCTGGGCGTGTCGTTCCTCGCGGCCATGCTCGCCCCGGCGGCGTTGACTGCGAGCAGCCCGGTCCTGCCGGCGTCCTATCCCGCCGCCGGCGAGCTCGTCGCGACGCAGACCGCCGCACGAGTAGCGCCTGACCGCACCGCGCGGATCGTCCGCCTTCTCCACCAGTTTCGGTCCGACTACCGGCTGCAGGTCGTGCTGGCGCTGGGGCAGACGACAGCCGCCGACGGGAAGACGTGGTTCAAGGTCAGCCTGCCGATGCGACCCAACGGAACCGTCGGCTGGATTCCCGCGGGAACGGTCGCTCTCCAACCGATGCAAAACCGGATCGTGGTGCATCGAGGTCTGCGGACGATCGAGTTGTTCCATGGGAACCGGCGGGTGCTGCACGCGAAGGTCGCCGTGGGCGCACCGGGTCGCGAGACGCCGCTCGGAGAGTTCTACGTCACGGCGCGCTTCGTTCCCGATGATCCCTTCCTCGGCGTCTTCGCGGTCGAGACGAGCGCCTACTCGAGGCTGACGGAGTGGCCCGGCGGTGGAAAGGTCGGAATCCACGGGACGAGCAAACCGTGGCTGCTCGGACAGGCGGTCTCCCACGGCTGCGTTCGGGTGTCGAACGCGACCGCGCTCGCACTCAGACGGCTCGCGCCGCTCGGCACGCCGATCTCGATCGTCGCGCGCTAGAGGATTCCGGCGAGGAACGTCGCCGCGGTCAGGCGCCTGATCCTGTAGCCGTGGTTCTGGAAGGTGTAGTGCCTGGTCAGGCGCTGCCACCCTCCGCCCGGCCTGGTCGCGACGGCGACCGAGCCGAACCGGTAGCTGAAGCGGTTGCACACGAAGGATCCCGCTCCCCACGTTTCGGTCGTCGCGAGGGGTCGCCACGCACCGTGGCTCCCCGGAAGATAGACGGCCTCGCCAACGGCGCGGTCGTCGACGAAGACGCGCCACCAACCGCGCCGTCCGGCGAGTTCCAGAACCGCGACCTTGCGAGTCGTGCCCGCGGGCAGGCCCGATGCGATCTCGTGATACTCGGGCGCGCCCTTCGGCCGCGCGACTTCGTAGTAGAGGCTGCTCGAGGAGCTTCCCGGAAAGGCGCTGAAGCCGACCTGGATCCACTCGTTCGTCCCATTCGGTCCCGAGCCCGGCCCGCCGACTCCGACCCAACCCGCGACGTGGCCGCTCAAGACCTGGGGGGTCCCGACGGTCTGCAGGTGTGTCGCAACGCCGTAGGCCCGGTTCGAGGAACCGAGCCCCGCATAGGCGTAGCCGCTCGAGCCGCAGGCGGCCCTCGCCCACGCCGGGGAGGCAAGGCAGAGCGAGGCGAGAGCGAGCGCTGCTGCCAGCACCCGGGGGCGCAACCTGGGCAAGCGAACCTCCGAACCGAGCCGCGGGGCGAAACGAACCTTCGGTCGTTCAATCGGAAGCTCTTCCCCGATTGGCGTCTCTCAATCGAGTGATCGCAAAGAACTGCAGCCGAGCCGCAGCACGGGGCGGTTTCGCCAAAGGGACTAGACGACCTAGCCCTCCCGCCAGTCGTCGTCGCGCCTCGTGCGACCTATGAAGGACTGGGGAGAGGCGCCCAGCCGGGCGCCTGCGGCCGTCAGCCACTTCGAGCGTGAGGGGAATTGGAATGAGGGAGAACCAGGGAACCGGTCCGACTGCGCAGAAGCGCGTGCGCCTGTCCAGGTGGGGCGGGTCGGCGATCGCGCTGATCGTTCTCCTTGGAATCACCGCCGGCTCTTCGCTGGCGACGCCGTTCGGCAAGAGCAGCCCGAGACGGCTTGCGGCCAGTGGTGGCATCACGGCCAAGCAGCACGAGGGCCAGCGCAGCGACGGAACCTACACGTCGGGGAACATCACGCAGTACAAGGAAGGCGACACGATCAACTTCCGCTTCACCCTTACGGGGACAGACCCCGGTTCCGGGCAGCTTCAGGTCCGGTTCACGGGCAACGACGGCTCCTGCCTCTTCTTCGACAACTACTTCGCGCTCGGGACGATCGCCAACGTCTCCGGGACCTCGCCGACCGTGGGTGTCGCGAGCGGTCCGACTGCTGATTCCTTCGGGACTTCGAACGGCGAGTGGGTGGTGACGCTGAACGTCGACTTCTCCGCGGCTGGCGAGGCGGTCGTGAACTACCAGCTGAAGCTCTCGAACCAGGCGGGCGACTGCAGCGGCTCCTCGCAGCACAGCCGGCTCAGTCCGGGCGACGGCGTCTCGCAGACCGGCCAGCAGAACGTGCCGGTGCCTGCGAACCAGATCATCGAGCTCCCGAGCATCACGGTGACGAAGCTCGTCGATCGCGGCACCGGGACCTTCGTCGCCGCGAACGCAGGCGAGTACTGCTTCACGCTCGACTCGGGCACCTGCACGGCGATCGGCCCGAGCGGGCAGGTCGTCTTCTCGGCCGTGAGCGACGGCCCGCACACGATCACCGAGAGCAACAACCTCCAGAATTCCGGCTACACCTTCGACTCGGGTACAGGCACGAACTGCACGTTCAACGGCAGCACGGCGACGGCGACCGTCGCCGCCGGCACGACCGCCACGAACGCGTCCTGCACCTTCAAGAACAAGCTCACTGCACCACCGAAGGTGACCGTGACGAAGTCGTGCCCGAACGGCGCCGCGAACAGCGGTGACCGCTTCCAGGTGCAGCTGAACAGCTCGAACGTCGGTACGGCCCTCGCCTGCGGCGGCAGCATCGACGTCAACCCGACCGCCGGCCAGGCGTACTCGATCACGGAGGCCGCGGCCGGGACGACCAACTTCGCCAACTACACGAGCTCGCTCAGCGCAGGCTGCTCCGGCACGCTCTCGTTCGGCGGCACCGCCTCGTGCACGATTACGAATTCCCGCAAGGCGCTGCCGAAGGTGACCGTGACGAAGTCGTGCCCGAACGGCGCGGCGAACACCGGCGATCGCTTCCAGGTCCAGCTCAATGGCCAGAGCGTCGGCACGGCGCTTGCCTGCGGCGGGAGCATCGACGTCAACCCGACCGCCGGCCAGGCCTATGCGATCACCGAAGCCGCGGCTGGGACGACCGACTTCAACAACTACACCAGCTCCTCGAGCGCGGGCTGTTCGGGCACTCTCGCCAACTTCGGCGATAGCGCCAGCTGCACCATCACCAATACGTTGAAGACAGCGGCCACGGTGACGGTGACCAAGGCGTGTCTGAACGGCAAGGCGAACGACGGCGACCGCTTCCAGGTGAAGCTGAACGGCCAGAACGTCGGCGACCCGTTGGACTGCGGCGGGAGCGTCGACGTTCCGGTCAGCGCCGGCGTGGCGTATGCGATCACCGAAGGGGCTGCCGGCACGGCCGACCTTGCGAACTACACCTCGAGCTCGAGCGCAGGTTGCTCGGGAACGCTCGCCCATTTCGGGGACACCGCGAGCTGCACGATCACGAACACGCTCAAGGCGGCGCCGAAGGTGACCGTGACGAAGTCCTGCCCGGGCGGCAAAGCGCACGCCGGTGACCGCTTCCAGGCCAAGCGCAACGGCTCGAACGTCGGCGATCCGCTCGATTGCGGTGACAGCACTGACGTCGGCGTCACGGCCGGGGTTGCATACTCGATCACCGAGGGCGCGGCCGGAACGACCGACCTGGCCGACTACACGACGACCTTCAGCGCGAGTTGCTCCGGCACCCTTGCCCACTTCGGCGACACGGGCAGCTGCACGATCACGAACACGCTCAAGGCGGCGCCGAAGGTGACGGTGACCAAGTCGTGTCCGAACGGAAAGGCGAACGCCGGTGACCGCTTCCAGGCCAAGCGCAACGGCTCGAGCGTCGGCGATCCGCTCGATTGCGCGGGCAGCACCGATGTCAGCGTGAGCGCGGGAGTTGCGTACTCGATCGCCGAGAGCGCGGCCGGAACGACCGACCTGGACAACTACACGACGACGTTCAGCGAAGGCTGCTCCGGCACGCTCGACAACTTCGGCGATTCCGCCAGCTGTACGATCACCAACACGCTCAAGGCGGCGCCGAAGGTGACGGTCACCAAGTCGTGTCCGAACGGGAAGGCAGCCGCGGGGGACCGCTTCCAGGTGAAGCGAAACAACTCCAACGTGGGTGATCCGCTCGACTGCGCGGGCAGCACTGACGTCAGCGTGACGGCGGGCGTCGCGTACTCGATCGCCGAGGGTGCAGCGGGCACGACCGACCTGGACAACTACTCGACGACCCTCAGCGAGGGTTGCTCGGGCACACTCGCGCACTTCGGCGACACCGCGAGCTGCACGATCACCAACAGCCTGAAGGAGTCGCCGAAGGTGACGGTGACGAAGGCCTGTCCGAACGGGAAGGCGAACGCCGGCGACCGCTTCCAGGTCAGGCTCGACGGCCAGGACAGCGGCGACCCGCTGGACTGCGGCGACAGCGTCGACGTCAACGTCACGCTTGGGCAGGCCTATGCGATCACCGAAGGCGCGGCGGGCACGACCGACCTCGACAACTACGAGGCACCCGGCTATAGCGCCGGGTGCTCGGGCCACCTGCACGATCACCAACACCCTCAGAGCCGAGGCCAAGGTGACCGTGACCAAGGCCTGCCCCAAGGGCAAGGCGAACGCCGGCGACCGCTTCCAGGCCAAGCGAGACGGCTCGAATGTCGGCGACCCGCTCGACTGCGGCGACAGCACCGACGCCAGCGTCACGGCCGGCGACGCGTACTCGATCACCGAAGGTGCAGCGGGAACGACCGACCTGACGAACTACACGACCTCGTTCAGCGAGGGCTGCGACGGCACGCTCGCCCATTTCGGCGACACCGCGCGCTGCACGATCACCAACACGCTCAAGGCCGCCCCGCGGCTGACCGTCATCAAGCACGTGGTCAACGACAACGGCGGCACCAAGCACGCGGCCGACTTCACGCTGACGGTGAGCGGAACGAGTCCGAGCCCGGCCTCGTTCCCGGGCAGCGAGGCGGGAACGGTCGTGACGCTCGAGCCGGGGCCCTACGCGGTGAACGAGGCTGCAGCGAGCGGCTACACGACCACCAAGTCAGAGACCTGCAGCGGTTCGCTGATCCACTACGGCGACACCGCGACCTGCACGGTCACGAACAACGACATCCCGAGCCCGCCTCCGCCGCCGCCGCCCGCGGGCGTGCCCGAGATCGATCTGGCGATCACCAAGACCGACAGTCCCGATCCAATCTCCGTCGGGGGGCTGCTCACCTACACGTTGACGGTGACGAACAAGAAGGGCGACACGGCCAACAACGTGGTCGTGACCGACGCTCTGCCCTCCGGCGTGTCGTTCGTCTCCGTCTCGACGACCAAGGGATCGTGCTCCGGCGCGAACCCGATCAGCTGCTCGATCGGCTCGGTCGCCTACAACGAGCTGGTGAGCATCATGATCGTCGTGAGGCCCAGTAGCCCCGGGACGATCACGAACACGGCTGTCGTCACGGGTCGCGAGCACGAGCACGATCCGGCCGACAATACGGCTTCAGCGACGACGCTGGTGCAGGGCGCGTTCGTTCCGCCGAGCGTCTGCTACGCGCTGACGGTCACGCCCCGCACCTTGACGGTCGGCCGGAACACGATCGTCCGGGTGCGAGTCCGCGAGGCGGGCAAGCCCGTCAAGGGCGTCCGGGTCGTGATCACGGGACGACGTGTGAACAGGAAGGCGACGACGAACGCGAAGGGCATCGCCCGCTTCGTGGTCGTCGGCAGGAGCCCGGGCATCCTGCAGATCCGGGTGCCCTCGCACTCCACGTGCACGCGCCAGCGAATCGGCGTGCTCGGCGTCTTTACGCCGCCGGTTACGGGCTAGGAGAACTGCGATCGACCCGCGTCCCGGCGTGAGCCGGGGCGCGGGCATCTGCGCCGTGGTCGTAGGCTGAACGAGTGGCGGACAGCCGCCGTACAGTGACGATCGTCTTCGCCGACCTGAGCGGCTCGACCGCGCTTGGCGAGGCTTTGGATCCCGAGGCGCTGCGCAGCGTGCTGGCCAGGTACTTCGACGTCCTCCGGACGGCGCTCGAGCATCACGACGGAGTCGTCGAGAAGTACATCGGCGACGCGGTCATGGCGGTCTTCGGGCTTTCGAAGTTGCACGAAGACGATGCGCTGCGTGCCGTGCGCGCGGCTGCCGAGGCGCGTGATCGGCTGGTTGCCCTCAATGACGAGATCGAGGCCGAGCTCGGCGTCGCCCTCGGCGCGCGTATCGGCGTGAACACCGGGGAAGTCGCGGCGGGCGAGGGCGACGAGCGGCAGCAGCTGGTGACCGGCGACGCCGTAAATGTTGCCGCACGCCTGGAGCAGGCCGCAAGACCGGGTGAGGTTCTGTTGGGTTACGAGACGTTCCGGCTCGTTCGAGATGCGGTGCGCGTGGACGAGCTCGATCCACTCGAGCTGAAAGGAAAGGCGGAGCCAGTCGCCGCTTTCCGGCTCGTGGAGGTTCTGCCGGGCGTTCCGGCCTTCACGCGTCGCCTCGACACACCGTTCGTCGGGCGACAGCAGGAGCTCGCGGACCTTTGTAGTGCGTTCGATCGGTGTGCGGTGAATGGAACCTGTGAGCTCGTAACGGTGCTCGGGGATCCGGGCATCGGCAAGTCCCGGCTCGTGCGCGAGCTCGCCGCCTTCGTGGCGGAGCGCGGACGGGTGCTGGTCGGGCGGTGTCTCTCATACGGAGAAGGCATCACCTACTGGCCCCTTGCCGAGATCGTCGAGCAGATCGCGGGATCTGCCGGGCACGGGGGCATCAGCGAGGCGATGTCCGGCGAAGCCGACGGCCAGCTCGTGGCAAGCGCCATCTGGGCTGCGCTCGGCAGGGGCGAAGATGCGGCGTCGACGGAGGACACTCACTGGGCGACTCGCCGGTTGCTCGAAACGCTCGCGCGCGAACGGCCCGTCGTCGTCATCGTCGACGACCTGCATTGGGCGGAGCCGACGATGCTGGACCTGATCGAGTACGTGGCCGCATTTGCGGAAGACGTCGCCATTCTGCTCGTCGGCGTCGCCCGTCCGGAAATCGTCGAGAGTCGACCGACGCTCGGGATACCTGGCCCGCGATCGTCCGTGATCCGGCTCGTCCCGCTCGCGGCGGAAGAAGCTGAGCAACTCGTGACCACGTTGGCCGCGGATGGAGCCGTCTCCGCAGATCGACGTGCCAGGATCCTCGATCGGGCCGAGGGAAACCCGCTGTTCGTCGAACAGATGTTGGCGATGGACGCTGAGTCCGCCGAGGAGGTCGAGGTTCCTCCGACGATCCAGGCCTTGCTCGCCGCGCGGATCGACCGCCTGGAGCCGGGGGAGCGGGCCGTCATCGAACGCGGGGCGGTCGAGGGCCGTCTCTTTCACCGGCGTGCCGTCCTGGAGCTGGTACAGGAGGATCTGCGCCCCACGGTCGGAGGCCACCTGCTCGCCCTCGTGCGGAAGCAACTCGTTCGTCCGGACAGATCGCTCTTTCCGGGAGACGACGGCTTCCGGTTTGCTCACATCCTCGTCCGCGACGCCGCGTATGCGGCGACCTCGAAGGAACTGCGTGCGGGGTTGCATGAACGCTACGCCGCGTGGCTCGAGCGGGTCTCGAGCGCTGGACCGGGCGAGATCAGCGAGATCGTCGCCTATCACCTCGAGCAGGCTGCGAGGTTCAGCGCGGAGCTCGGCCGTCCGGATCGCGCTCTCAGCGCGCGTGCGGGGAGCAAGCTGGGCGAGGCCGGCGTACGCGCGTTGGAGCGTGGCGACATCTCGGCGGCGATGAATCTGATCGAGCGTGCACGCGATCTGCTGCGTGACGACGCCGATCAGAGCATGCGCCTCGGTCTGCGTCTGAGCGACGCCTATATCGAATCCGGCCGCTTCGCCGACGCGGAAGCGATCGTTGAGGACCTGGCGCTTCGCGCGCAGGAGAATGGCGACGAAGTCCTGTCCGTCGCAGTTGGTGTGGAGCGAATGCTCGCCATGCTCCAGGTGCCGAAGGTATCCGCGGAGGAGTCGCTTGCCGTCGGGCGCGCAGCGGTGCCGATTCTCGAAGAGAGCGGAAACGATGTCGCCCTCGGCCGTGCCTGGGGTCTGATCGCGCATTCCCATCTCTTGAGCTCGGAGTACGGTGCGATGGAGGCTGCAGCGGAGCGAGCGCTCGGCGCGGCGCGGCGTTCTGGTGATCTGCGCACCCAACGAGAGACCATCTTCTGGCTTTCCGGAGCCGAGCTCTTCGGCCCGATGCCGATCGACCAGGCGTTGGCGAAGTGTGAGCAAGTGCTCCCGGATCCGCAGGAGCGCATCACGATCGCCCACAAGTTGCACTGGCGTGGCGGGCTCAACGCTTTCGCAGGTCGTGCCGCTGGATTACGCGAGATCGAGGACGCGCGCGCGATCTACAGGGATCTGGGTCTGACGATGCGGTGGGCGGGTACGGCCATCGCCGATGGACTCGGTTCCCTCGTCGTGGGAGAGCCGAAGCGCGCCGAAAGGGTCTTGCGCGAAGCCCTCGACTTGCTCGAGGGCATGGGGGAGAAGGGATACTTCTCGACGATCGCGTACTACCTCGCCGAAGCCCTGCTCGGGCAAGGCAGACCGGCCGAGGCCGAGGAGCTCACGCGATTCAGTGAGGCAACCACGGCACCCGACGACATCGCGTCCCTCGTCGGCTGGCGGCGCACACGAGCGCTTGCGCTTGCTGCCCGTGGTGCGTTCGACGAAGCCGAGACGCTCGCGCGCGAGTCGATCGACCTCGCCCGCCGCAGCGACTCGGTGATGCAACTGGCGGACGTCGCCCTTGCCCTTGCCATGGTGCTCGAGCGGATGGGCCGGATCGACGAGGCAGTCCCGGAGGCGCTGCGAGCTGCAGATCTCTACGCCCGAAAGGGCATGGAGGCTTCGGCCAAGCGTGCGCACGCCCTGCTGGCTTCCCTGCAATAGCGCCTGCAGCGGCGAGCCGCCCGAACGTACGAAGGCTCGGTCCCGAAGTCGGTCCGCCACCGGATCGGTATGGTCGGCTGGCGTTGGAGAGTTGTCGTTGCTCTGACGCGGCTGGTGACGCTCGGCCTTCTGACCGCAGAAGACACCGGGATCATCGCGGTCTTCAGGAAGACGCCTCTAAGCTAGACCGGCTGTCCATGAAGAGCCAATCTCGGCGAGGCAGGTCCTCCTTGGCGGCCGGAGGATGCAGGACTACGGTCAGAACGTGAGCGAGGGAGATCTCGAGCGGAAGGCGAGGGTCGCGGAAATCCTGCTCGCGGCAGCACGTCAATTGGCCGAGGGCCTCGAGCCCGAGCGTGTGTACGAGCGTTTTCAGGAGCTACTCGCGACGGTGATTCCACACGATGGTCTCCTCGTTTCGTCTTATGACGAAGTCGACGATCTCATTCGGTGCGAGTACGTGTGGAACGAGGGCAACAAGGTCGATCCTTCGACGCTGCCTCCGCTGCCGCTGAACCGCGCCGGTGGCGGCATGCAGAGCCGTGTGATCGTCAGCGGCGAGTCGTTTCTGTTCAACGACGTTCCACGGCAAGTCCGTGAACGCGAAGGCGAGTTCTACAACCTCGATCCGGACGGGACGCTGCGGAAGATCCCCGATGCTGGACCGGCGGCCACGAAGGCGGCGATGATGGTTCCCGTCAAGCACGAGGGCACGGTCGTCGGCGTGGTGCAGCTGATGACCGATCAGGGGGAGTACGCACAGGAACAGGTCGAGCTCTTCGAAGGGCTTGTGGCGCAAATGGGAGCGGCTGTGCGAAACGCGCGCCTCCAGAAGGAACGCAGTCGTTTGGAGGCCGCGGAGGAAGCGGCCCGTGCGGTCGCCGCCGAGCGCGAACAGGCGGCGCAGGTTCTCGAGGCCGTCGGCGACGGGATCTTCCTGCTCGACCGAAGTGGAGTCGTCCGCTTGTGGAACAGGGCTGCGGAACTGATCACCGGATTACGTGGCGCAGCCGTGCTCGAGCGGGAGCTGAGGGCGGCGATTCCCGACTGGACTGAGCTGTCCCAGCGGATTCCCGTGGCGTCCGGTGGAGCGAGGGCAGTGGCCGTGACCCTTCCTGTTCGGATTGCTTCCCGGGATCTCTGGCTTTCGTTCATTGCAGTGGACAGCGCCGCCGGGGTGATCTACGCCTTTCGCGATCTGACGAGCGAACGCCGGCTCGAAGAAGAGAAGAGTGATTTGGTCGCGACCATTTCGCATGAGCTTCGGACTCCGATGACAGCTGTCTACGGCGCCGCGACGACGCTGCTCCACCGTGAGGGGGCGCTCGACCCGCAACAGCGACGGCAACTGCTGGAGGTGATCGAGGCGGAGGCTCGGCGCCTCGCTCACATCACCGAGGAGGTGCTACTGACCAGTCAACTCGATCGGGACGACTTGCGGATCGCTCACGACACGGTGGATGTCGCGGAGATCGTCAGAACGACGGTGGAGGCGATGGCGACTCGGCTCTCGGATCCTCCGCTGATCGAGCTCGATATCCAGGCCGACGTAGGCGCTGCCTCAGGCGACCGTGACCGCATTCAGCAGGTCGTGCTAAACCTGCTGGACAATGCGGTCAAGTACGGCGGCGCGACCGGCCTTGCCGTTCGCGTCGGCGCGGAGAACGGAGTGGTCTGCATCGCCGTCACTGATCGGGGTCCCGGCATCGAGCTCGCCGACCAGGAGCGAATCTTCGAGAAGTTCTACCGCGCCGATCCCCAGCTGGCGCAGGCTCCCGCCGGCACCGGGCTTGGCCTCTACATCTCTCGTGAGCTGGTGACGCGAATGGGCGGAACGCTCCGCGTCTCGTCCGATCCGGGCGAGGGAGCAACCTTCGCGGTCAGGTTGCCGCTGGCCGACTGAGCATGCTCGAACGCATCTTCGGGACCGGGAGGCTTTTCGCGGGAGGGCTCACCGTCGCCGTCGTAGCGGCGATCGCCGTAGGCTGCGGAGCCTCGTCGCGGAAGACGGAACTCACCGCTCCCCGGGCAATCTCCTTTCGCGACGACGACGGCGTCGTCCACGGCGTCCTCTACGGCCGTGGTGCGCTCGGGATCGTGCTCGCCAACCAGAGCGACAGTGACCGCAGCGCCTGGGCGCCGTTCGCGCGCACGCTCGCGGACAGGGGGTACCGGGTACTCGCCTTCGATTACGGCTTCAGCCTTCCCGAGTCCGACGTCGCCGCGGCCGCTCGCGCGCTCGCACGGCTCGGCGCGCGTCGCGTTGTCCTGATCGGCGCCTCGAAGGGCGCCAAAGCAGCAGTGATGGCGGCGGCCGCTGCACCGCCCACCGTCGTCGGCGTTATCTCGCTGTCGGCCGAGCGCACGACCGGCGGTCGGAACGTCGTCCCCTCGGCCCGGGAACTTCGGCTGCCGACCCTATTCGTCACCGCACGCGACGACCCGTGGTCGGAAAACGACACGCCTCTGCTCGAGCGAGCAGCGAGCAATGCTGCAAGCCGCCGCCTCGTCGTCGTGCCGGGACACGCACACGGGATCGATCTGACCGTGAACGCACGCGCGCGACGTGCAATGTTCTCCTTCCTGCGCGACCGCCTGCGCGACCCGACATCGCCGGAGCCGCTCGCGAAGCGCTGCGGAACGTCGACCGCTGCGTCGAGCCGAACGTTCTGGTTCCGCTCCAGCGACGGGCTCCGCCTCGACGGTGCAGTTGTCGGCTCCGGTTCGACGGCCATCGTGCTCGCCCATCAGTATCCGAGCGATCTCTGTCCGTGGCTCGACTATGCGGGCACGCTCGCCCGCTCCGGTTTCCGCGCGTTCCTCTTCGACTTCCGCGGCTTCGGTGAGTCCGAGGAAGCGCAGACGCCGGCCGCCACGTGGCGGCTCCAGGACGATGTCGCGGGCGCCGTCACGGAGGCTCGCCGGCAAGGGGCTCGGCGCGTGATCCTCGTCGGCGCTTCGATGGGCGCCTCCGTCGTGGTCGTCGCAGCCTCGACGATCCGGCCGCTCGTCGACGGTGTCGTCAGCCTCTCTGCGGAATGGGATCTCGACAGCTTGATCGGCTCGCATGGGCTGAACGCGCCGCGAGCCGCGCCCCTGCTGCGCGTGCCCTGGTTGTTGGCGACCGGGTCGAACGACCGCCTCGTCTCCGCGGGCCAGACGAAAGCCCTAGCCGCACGAGCGGGTGCGCCGGCGCACGTCGTCGTCGTGCCGAACGGAGGGCACGGCTGGAGCCTGCTCGAAGCTTCGCCGACGCT